>CAYFVT010000011.1:0-15517 GCA_964346705.1 uncultured Actinomyces sp.
CCGCCACCCCCAGCGGGTAGGCATGAACGCGAAACCCCCACCAGAAACCTAAACCGACGCGCCCCTCTCAGGCGCCCAGATCCCAGCGGTCAAGCACCCACAGGGAACCCGGGCGCCCAAGCGTGACCGCAACAAGGAGTGCGGGCTAGGCCGCCCTCGAATCAGGAATGGGCCGCCGCAACAGCCAACTGCAGAGCAGTCTGGAATTTTGTCTCCCGATCCTCAGCGGACATGTCCAGAGCCGGGTCCATCAAATGATCGGAAACGGTCAGGACAGTCAGTGCCTCCTTACCGTATTGGGCTGCGGTTCCGTAAAGGGAAGCCGCCTCCATTTCTACCCCCAGCACGCCGTAGTCGGCTAAGCCCTCCACCTGTCCGGGAGTGCTGGAATAGAAATGGTCCTTGGAAACGATGGTGCCAACATGCACTCTCTGGTCATCCGGAGCCGCATCAACGGCTGCCTTCGCCAGGTTGAAAGAGGCGATCGCGGAAAAGTAGATGCCGGGGATTCGTCCCTGGTTGAAGTTGGAGTCGGTGTGGGCACCGATTCCGACCACCGTGTCGCCGACATTCACGTGCTTCGCAATACCGCCGCAGGTGCCAACGCGGATGATTCGTTCCACCCCAAAGAAGCGGAACAGTTCTGTCGCGTAAATAGCGATGGACGGCTGAC
The DNA here is from genome assembly GCA_964346705.1 of uncultured Actinomyces sp. GTDB lineage: Bacteria > Actinomycetota > Actinomycetes > Actinomycetales > Actinomycetaceae > Scrofimicrobium. The sequence continues at coordinate 674 of CAYFVT010000011.1, forward strand.
CCATTCCAGATCCCATGACCGAGAGAGGCTTACCGTTTACCTCACCCGTATACCCCAGCATGCCCCGCACGTCTGTTACCAGTTTGGGGGAGTCGAAAAGCTGTTCCGCAATGCGCTTCGCGCGTTGAGGGTCACCGGGCATTAGGACGGCGGGAGCGAAGTCGCCCTTTTCTGCTCGTATATGTGGTGTGGCCATGGGATCCGCATCCTTTCCAATAATGTGCTGTTGCTCCTTAAAGCATACGCTGCGGAAGACACGCCGAAGTCGGAGGGCACAAATGGGGGCTAGTCTGAGCCCATGACAGACACGGACCCCGCTAAAGCACCCGAACCAGACCCAACTCGCGAAGCTAACCTGGCTGATGAGGGGCACTGGCAGGTTGTGGTTTTCGACTTGGATGACACGCTCGCACCGTCGAAAGGTGCATTGCCGGATGCGGTGGCCGCTGGACTGCGCGCCTTGCTGGAAGTTAAGCAAGTAGCCGTACTCTCAGGGGGTGCATTGCCGCAGTTTGAATTCCAGCTGTTAGGTAACCTGCAACCTCAGCCGGTCCACCTGCCTTCGCTGCATCTGCTGCCCACGTGCGGCACCCAGTACTATCGTCCAGTGGCCGACGGGGCGGGCTCCGCAGGCGACCAGGAACAGGTGCGGTTGGACTGCGTCTATGCTCTGGACTTGGAGCCCGAACAGCGTCAAGAAGCAACCAGGCGCCTGAAGCAGCGCGCCCAGCAACTGGGACTGTGGGAAGAAAACCCGTGGGGCGAAATCATAGAAGACCGGGGCGCTCAGATCACGTTCTCCGCCCTCGGCCAAGACGCGCCTTTGGAAGCGAAAAGGCAGTGGGACCCGACGGGGGAGAAGAAGGGGCGACTAGCCGCCCTAGTGGCTGAAGACTTACCAGACCTGGAGGTGCGCTCCGGCGGGTCGACCTCCATTGACATCACAGCTAAAGGGGTCGATAAAGCGTTCGGCATGCGGCAACTAGAGGGGCACACCAAAGTCGGTAAGGACCACACCCTGTTCATTGGGGACAGGCTTGACCCGGCAGGTAACGACTACCCGGTTAGGGAAGCAGGCTGGCCCACGATCAATGTGGACAGCTGGGAAGAAACCGCGGACCTGATTCAGCGGCTAGTGGAAGCACACGTTGCGCCATCCACCAACAGTTGATCAGCCAAGGCGGGGTTAGTCGGGGAACTCTCCGCGCTTAACCTGGACGTTCGGGGAGCGCCAGCGTCTAGCCATCAGCATCCGGGAATACGTGTAGAACCATGTGCCACGCGGGATTTCTTCCCCCGGGAACTTCTTCTGGATCTTCTTCTTCAATTTGCGCCACACAATGGTGGCCTCAATGACTGAGGCCGCCAGCAGCCCGTAGAAAATGCCGGTCAGCGCTAGGATCAGGTACTCGCCAACCTTGGGGTTCATCGGCAGGAATGAGACGGTCAGCATGCCTGCCAGGAACAAGAGCATGGCGGGCAGCAGGAACTCCGAAACCGACCAGCGTGCATCCAAGTAGTTGCGGATGTAGCGCCGGATCTTCCCTTTGTCCCGCGCGGGCAGGTAGCGTTCGTCACCTGTGCGAAGGGCCTCTCGCTCCCTTTCATACGCTTCGTTGCGGCGCTGCTGCGACCGGGCCTTAGCCTGCGCTTTAGCGGCTTTCCTGTCTTCCGGAATTAGGGGGCGGCGTCGGGCTGCCTCTGCTTCCTTGCGGGAGAGGGTCGGACGCCCCTTGCCTCGGCTTGATTTTTCCTGGTCAGTCATGTCGTCTTTCGCGAAGGGCCAACACTAACTCCCCCACACTAATCGACGGGCGCCCAGCAACCCAAAGCACCATGCCTTCTGGGCGTTGGCGAACCCTCGGCAGCGCCCCGCGACAGTGACCCGCGCGCTGGATTGGTAGATTAGGGGGATGATCACCGAACAAGAACTCACCGCACAGGTTGACCAGAACCTGGACTATCAGCTTGCAGAACTGCGGGACATGGTCGCTATACCCTCCGTTTCCTCCGACCCCACGAAAGCTGCCGAGATGACCCGCAGCGCAGAGCGGGTTGAGCAGGCGTTCGCGGAGCTTGGGCTGAACACCTCCATCCGCCGGGCCCGGACCGACCAGGGGCAGTTGGGGCAGCCCGCTGTGGTTGCCACGGGGCCAAAGGTGGAAGGCGCCCCCCGGGTCCTGTTGTACGCACACCATGACGTGCAACCAACGGGTGACCCGGACAGGTGGGCGACACCCCCCTTCGAGATGACCATCAAGGGTGACCGGATCTACGGGCGCGGAACCTCGGATGATGGTGCCGGTGTTGTTGTGCACCTCGGTGCCCTCGCAGCGTTTCAGGGGGACCTGCCGGTAAACGTGACAGTGTTCATAGAAGGTGAAGAAGAGGTAGGTTCGCCCTCCTTCGTTAACTTCCTGAATGAAAACAAGGAAACCCTAGAAGCGGACGTCATCATTGTTGCCGACTCCGGGAACTGGACTGTTGACATCCCGGCCTTGACCGCCTCACTTCGGGGTGTGGCCACCATTGACGTGAACCTGCGCGTTCTGGACCATGCCGTTCACTCCGGATTCTTCGGGGGACCAGTGTTAGACGCAGTGACCCTGGCTTCACGGATGATTGCCTCACTGCACGATGAGAAGGGGGACGTCGCCGTTCCAGGGCTTGGTGGCAGCGGCACGGCGGAAGTGGTGTGGGAAGAGGACGCCTTCCGTGTGGACGCCTCCGCAGTTCCAGGGTTGGAGTTAGCAGGTACGGGCGACTTGGCCGCCAGGATCTGGACGAAGCCCGCGCTCAACGTCATTGGTCTGGACGCCACCAGCGTGGCTGACGCTGCGAACGCCATCATCCCGGAATGTAACTTCCGCCTGTCTTTGCGCGTGGTTCCCGGGGAAGACCCCGCGAAGTCGGCACAGAAAGTTATCGACTACCTGCACAGCCAGCAGCCCTTCGGTGCGGAAGTGACAACCAAGGTGGTGGAGACCGGACCGGCCTACATTGCCGACCTGGACCAGCCGGCCGTTGAAAGTCTGAAACGCGCGCTCGAAACCGCGTGGCAAGAAGCCCCTGTTGCCATTGGGCAGGGCGGTTCTATCCCGTTCATTGCGGACTTCCAAAGAGTCTTCCCGGAAGCCACCGTGCTGGTGACGGGGGTGGAAGACCCGGCGACGAACGCACACGCTGAGGACGAATCGCAGTCCCTCAAGGTCCTGCGCAACGCGACGTTGGCGGAGGCCCTGCTTCTAGCGGACCTTGGTAACCAGCTAGGGCGGGGCTGAGACGTGCGCGTTCTGTTAGTCGGACATTGGGACCTGACCGCACCCGACCTGTCGGGGGGTGCAGAGCAGGCGGAGGACTGGATGGTCGGCGCACCGGGAGCCAGCCGCGACGTCCTGGAGGCCGTGAAGTCGGGACTGATCGCAGGTGCTGGCACGGACGTTGAGGTGGACCTGCAGGTTCTGGGACCCGGCGAGGCATTCGAGGAGGCCACCGCAGACAACCCGACGTGGGAAGCTGTCAGCCTTTCCCGTAGCGAACCAAATGCGGATGCCGCGGCCAACCTCATCCTTCAGGCTGGACGGCGAGGGCGCCCCGTCCTGGTGGAAGCGGGCCACAGCCAGTACCACGACTGGGGGCTGAACATGCTGGGTGCGCTGGCAGGTGTGCCGGAACTGGGGGACTCGGCGGGTACCTCCCTTGGGCCCGCAGTGGATCCCCAGACCCTGACTCAGGCGTTAGATGCCGCAGCTGAAGCCCTAGCGGGGGCCGAGGTGGTTGTGGCCGCATCCACAGACCGGCCTCTAGTGGGGGTGGGGGCAACCTCCGCTTTGCTCCCGGACCTGAGCGAACGTGCGGCGCAGGGACCTGCAGCCGGGTTCGCAAAAGACCAGGCAGCCTACACCACAGCACTGAACGCTATGGGTAACCGACGCACAGGCCTCCAGCTAGATCTGACTCCACGCAGTGGGGGAGCAGCATCACTAGGTGCCACCGCTCCGGCGAAACCCAGTACTGATGCCACCAGCCTTGCCGGCTCCGGCGCGGGAGGCGGAGCGGCGTCCGTGTTGGCTGCCCTGGGTGCCCGCGTGCTCCCAACCGCTGAAGCGCTGGCGACCCTGCTGGATCTGCCGGCCAGGATTGGGCAGGCCGACTTGGTTGTCATTGTGGAACCGCGCCTGGACGCACCCGACCTGGCGGAGGCCCCATTAGAGTCCCTAGCCGTTCTAGCTGGCACCCAAGGGAAACCGGTCGTAGCCGCCGGCGCCCGAACCTCTTTATCAAGGCCAGAACGAGCGGACCGGGGGATACACGGGGTCTCCACTCTGAATCCCAGACTGTCAGGATTAGATTCCTTCCACGACTTGGGGCGCAGGCTGGGCCAAACATGGGCTCGCGACCCCAGCTAGCACATCAACCTTTCGGCACCAGGCGGGGCGTGCGCAGCTAGATGGGGTGCCCCGCCCATGTTGGCGCGGGCACAAAAGGGCGCCTCTGCGCAAGGTGACATCCCGCAGCCGCACGCGTAAGGTTGAGCTGCTGTCCGGCGCATGTAAGGGCAGCGAATGGAGGGAAGAATGTCTGACGTCACCACTGAGAAGCCGACGCATGAGGTCGTGCTAACCCCTGCCGCTACGGAGAAAGTCCGGAGCCTGCTGGAACAGGAAGGCAGGGACGATCTGCGGTTACGCATCGCTGTGCAACCCGGCGGCTGTTCTGGCCTCATCTACCAGCTCTACTTTGATGAGCGTTCCCTTGACGGTGACACCGTTGCCGACTTCGACGGAGTCCAAGTTGTGGTGGACCGGATGAGCGTCCCCTACTTGGCCGGTGCCAGCATCGACTTTTCTGACTCCATCGACCGCATGGGATTCACCATCGACAACCCGCAAGCCCAGAACTCCTGCGCTTGCGGCGACTCATTCCACTAAGCCAAGCAGGGAAGAACTGACTGAACGAGATGCGTAAACGACTAACAACCCGTGCGCTGGCTGCCATAACAGTGGCAGCCGCGCTGGGTCTTGGTGCCTGTTCAAGTGGGGAATCCGTTGACGAAGAGGAGGTCCAGTCCGCCCAGTCGGACGCGGCCGACTCCCAGGAGGCTCCCGCGCCGCCGGTTGATAGGGACCCGGACTTCCCCCTGCCTGGAATTGCGGGGGAATTTGACGAGATGCCGGAAATGACGCCGGTGGATGAGGAACCCCCGGACCAGATCACCTCCAAAGTCCTAGAAGCAACGGACAAGGATGGTGCTGTAGTCGGACTGAACGACCTGGTAACGGTGAATTATGCGGGCTACCTATGGGATGGGAAGCCTTTTGATTCTTCGTTCAGTCGGGGATCCCCAACCTCCTTCGGTCTTAACAGTGTTATCCAGGGATGGAAGTACGGCTTAGCCGACACCCAGGTGGGTGACCGGGTACTGCTGATCGTCCCACCCGAATACGGGTATGGCGATAGCGACAACGGGGATATCCCGCCGAACTCGACCCTCGTTTTTGTGGTTGATATTTTGGACGCAATTGGCGAGGACGTTTCGGCCCTTCTGGACGCCGACCCAACGGGGGCGGAACTGCCGGAAGGCCTACTTGTCGAAGGTGAGCTGGGTGAGGCCCCAACCATCGCCTTCGAAGATGTGGGGGAAGGGCCGACGGAAGAGCAGACGATCGTCCTAGCCGAAGGTACAGGCCCCGTGGTCACAGCCGCCGACACGGTCATCTACCACTATTCAGGTGCTTACTGGGGGGCGGACAATGGCGCCACGGACACCTGGGCAAGTGGCCCCGAAGTGGCGGATGCCGCAAACTCCCCGTTCTTGGGGGAGAAGGTTGGCTCGCGGATCGCACTGGTCTTCCCCGGCCAGGGCGACGCTCAGCCACCAATGGTGATGGTCGTTGATATTCTGGGAGCGAAGCAGGAATAGGACTAGCCGAAGCGGCGTCCTAAAGATCAACCAGTAGCGCAAAAAAGGAGAAGCCAGTGGCCGAGCCGAAGGTGGATGTGGTCCTTTACAGCGGTGATTCCGCAAAACGGGAAGCAGTTATTGAGGGCGTCGGGGTGAAACCCAGCAAAGACTCGCCGCGCATCAATTGGATTCAGACCGCCACGGCCCCGGGTGCGGCGGAAGCGGTGCTGGAACACAACCCGCCACTGGTGGTGCTAGACGCAGAAACCCCGAAGGTGGGGGGAATGGCGGTAGCGCAAGAGATCCTTAACGAACTGGATGCGGATCCGGTAATCGTGCTGCTCACGGCCCGCCCCCAGGACGACTGGCTGGCGACCTGGTCCGGCGCGACGTACACGGTCCAGTCTCCACTTGACCCGCTGGAACTGCAGGTAGTCATGGAAAAAGCCTTGCGCGACATTGCCTAGGCAACTGGTGTGGGGCCAAGTAGCCCCGCAACTGGCTGCAGGCGGGACACTGAGCTACCAGCAGGCAAGGGAACTCATGGACGCGGTCATGTCCGGCGTCCTTGACGAGGTCCGTTTGGCTTCGTTCCTGTCGATTATGGCTGTCAGGGGCTTGGACGTCACTGAGCTTCGTGGTTTAGCCGACGAGATGCAGGCTCGCGCCGAACAGATCGCGTTGCCTTCGGATGTTGTCGACATAGTCGGCACCGGAGGGGATGGGGCCAACACCGTCAATATTTCGACGATGGCGGCCATAGCCATCGCCGGCACCGGAATCCCCGTCGTGAAGCATGGGAACCGCGCCTCCACTTCAGCCTCCGGATCCGCCGATGTCCTAGAGGCGTTAGGCGTGCGCCTGGACATTCCGCAGGAAAGCATTGTGCGCGCCTTTGAGCGCGCCGGAATCGCGTTCCTTTTCGCCAACAAATTCCACCCTTCAATGCGCCACGCCGCTCGCGTGCGCAGGGAACTGGGGTTCCCCACTGCGTTCAATATTCTGGGTCCCCTGACGAATCCTGTTGCCCCCAAGGCTTCGGTGGTGGGGGTGGCGCGGCGGGCCGCGGCCCCCCTGGTTGCGGGGGTGTTTGCGGACCGGGGGGATACCGCATTCGTATTCCGTGGGGAAGTGGAAGGATTAGACGAGCTTTCCACCGTCGAACCGGCCCGCCTGTGGACGGTTGCGGGTGGGCGCGTCAGTGAGAGACTTTTCAATCCCGCGCAGACACTGGGCTTAAAGCCGGCAAGACTACAGGACCTGCGCGGGGGATCGCCGGATTTCAATGCTGAGGTGGCGCGGGCTGTGTTCGCGGGCGATGCTGGGCCCGTGTCCCAGTCCGTTGCGATCAACGCTGCGCTCGGTGTGCTTGCTGACCGGGTCCGCAATGCTGAGCCACGGGAGGCCGCTGGCTTGCTGAATGAGGACGGCTTTGACCGGGCGCTAGCGGGCGCATACGAGGAGGTTATGGGGTCAATGCAGGCCGGTGACGCTCAGCGGACACTTTCAGCTTGGGTGGCGGCCACCCAGTCGCGTTAGTCCAACCCCAAGTGGAACGCTTCTTCCAGTTCCTGCTTGGAGTAAGCACGGAAAGCAAGATGCGTGGTCAGGGATTCGACGCCCGAAACTTTTGCCATTCCATCTGCAACAACGTCCGCGAGATCCTCATACCGGGGTAGTCGCACCATCGCAATCAGGTCTATGTCCCCGGTGACGGAGTAGACCTCCGTCACGTTCGGTAGATCGGCAATGGCTTGGGCTACCTCTGGAATCGTGTCAACGGAGCAGTGAACCATGACCAAAGCGGTGATCATCAGTGCCTCTTTCTTTGTTTCTTGCCCACAGCTTAGCCACCCCAGCATGCAGCTGGCAGTGGTAACGTGGCAGGGAACCTAAGAGCAACTTGGACGCGGTAGCGCAAGCGTCGTTGCGGGCAGCATTTTGGCACTGATCTCCTGGAGGGAACGTTGGCTTTCTACTCAGTCCTAAAAGGGCTTGGGGGTCCGGTACTGCGGGGCGTTTACAGGCCGACTGTGGAGGGGCTGGAAAACATCCCGGCAGAGGGCCCGGCCATCCTGGCCTCAAACCACAACGCGGTTTGGGATTCCGTCTTCCTTCCCGCGGTCGTGGACCGCGAGGTCGTCTTTATGGGAAAGGCCGACTATTTTTCGGGGCGGGGCGCTAAGGGTTGGGCGACGAAGAACTTCATGAAAGCAGTTGGGACCATTCCTGTTGACAGGGCTGGTGGGCAGGCTGCGCAGGCGGCGCTTCAAGCCGGTTTGGACCGACTGGCGGCAGGTGAACTGTTCGGTATTTACCCAGAGGGCACCCGCAGTCCGGACGGAAGGTTGTACCGGGGGAAGACCGGCGTTGCTCGGCTCGCCCTGGAATCCGGGGCTCCCGTAGTTCCGGTCGCGATGGTCGGAACGCACGCCGCGCAACCCATCGGTCAGAAAATACCTCTGCGAACCAAGATTGATATTCTGATTGGGAAGCCGCTTGACTTCTCTCGTTACCGGGGGCTTTCTAAGGACCGCTACGTCCTGCGGGCTGTGACCGATGAGATCACGTATAACATCATGCTTCTCTCCGGCCAGGAATACGTTGACATGTACGCGGCTGACATGAAAGCCGAATTGGCTGCCGCCGGCCAGTTTGATGGCCCGGTGCCAAACAGCGCCAAGACCGCGGGCGTCCCGCCGGAGGCAGACACCCCGGAGTCGGCTGGGCCCGAAACTGTAGAATAACCGCCGTCGTGTAGTGCAAGCGTTAGAAGCAACGATTCAGATCGTAAAGAAAGAGGAAAACCTGTGTCAATCCGTCGTGTGGCCCTGCTGACAGCGGGCGGTTTCGCTCCGTGCCTGTCAACCGCCGTGGGAAACCTGATCGCTCGCTACAACGAGCTGGATCCCGAAATAGAGATCATCGCCTACCAGCACGGTTACTGGGGCTTGTTGAAGGGTGACTTCGTTGTGGTCGATGAGGTCGTGCGGGAGCGCGCGGCGGACCTGGCGCAGTTCGGTGGCTCTCCAATCGGGAACTCTCGTGTCAAACTGACGAACGTTGATGACCTGGTCAAGCGTGGCCTAGTTGAGCCGGGGCAGGAGCCCCTTAAGGTCGCGGCAGACCGCCTCCGCAGCGACGGGGTGGATGTTCTGCATACGATTGGCGGGGACGACACGAACACGACTGCAGCCGACCTGGCGCACTATCTGCACGACAACGACTACGAGCTAACTGTGGTCGGGTTGCCGAAAACCATCGACAACGACGTGATTCCCATCCGTCAGTCGCTTGGCGCGGCAACCGCTGCGGAGGAAACAGCCAAGTTTGGCAGGCACATAGTCGGGGAGAACCGCTCCGGACCCCGGATGCTGATCATTCACGAAATTATGGGACGCCACTGCGGCTGGCTAGCTGCGGACGCGACGCGCCGCTACTTCGACATGCTGGACCCCCTGCCTTGGGTGCCTGAGATTGGCCTGTCCAAGGAGCGTTGGGACGTTCACGCCCTGTACTTGCCGGAAATGCACATGGACTTGAAGGAAGAGGCGAAGCGCCTACGCAAGATCATGGATGAGCAGGGCAACGTCAACATCTTCATCTCAGAGGGCGCCGGAGTCCCAGAGATCATTGAGGAAATGGAAGCTGCGGGGGAAGAGATCGCTCGTGATCCCTTCGGCCATGTCCGCCTTGATGACATCAACCCGGGCCAGTGGTTCGCTAAGCAGTTCGCGAAGGAATTGGACGCTGAGAAGGTCATGGTGCAAAAGTCGGGCTACTTCGCACGTGCCTCCGCATCCAATGAGGAAGACCTGCGCCTAATTCAATCCATGACAGATCTGGCGGTCGAGAAAGCGTTCGACGGGGTTTCCGGGGTAATCGGACACGATGAAGAGGACGGTGACCGTCTGAAGGCTATCGAGTTCTCTCGGATTGCTGGGGGTAAGGCGTTCGACATTAACCAGCAGTGGTTCATCGACATGATGGACGGAATCGGCCAGCCCGTGGAACCGGCAGTCGAAGCAGAATAGGGGCTTACCGCATTGAAGCCTTGGGACACTTGGCGCGCTAAACCTGCGCAACACCAGCCTTCGTACGAGGATCAGGGGGAGCTGGAGGCGGCCGTATCCGAGTTGCGCGGCCGTCCCCCCCTGGTTTTCGCGGGTGAAGTGGACGCGCTAAGGGACTCACTGGGGGCAGCCGGCAGGGGTGAAGCATTCGTGCTGATCGGCGGTGACTGCGCCGAGACGTTTGAGCAGTCCACCGCCGACCAGTTGCGGCTGAAAATCCAGACCCTGCTGCAAATGGCGGTCGTCCTCACCTACGGGTCGTCCATGCCGGTCGTGAAGATCGGCCGCATTGCCGGGCAGTACGCGAAGCCCCGGTCTTCCCCCACAGAAACGCGGGACGGGCTCACCTTGCCGTCCTATTTGGGGGACGCGGTTAACAGTTTTGCGTTTGATGCTGACGGGCGCCGTCATGATCCGGGGCGCCTTCTGGAGACGTATCATTCCTCGGCGTCCTCCCTGAACCTCATCCGCGCGTTCACCAAGGGCGGCTACGCGGACCTGCGACGGGTTCACGAATGGAACAGGGGCTTTACGGCTAACCCTGTTTTTGCTCGGTATGAGGAGCTGGCAAGCGACATCACCCGGGCAGTTCGCTTCATGGAAGCGGCAGGTGCGGACTTTGAGTCTTTGCGTCAAGTCGACCTTTACAGTTCGCATGAGGCCCTACTACTTGAATACGAGTCAGCTTTAACCCGGATTGATTCACGCACCAACCTTCCGTATGGGACTTCCGGCCATTTCCTGTGGATTGGGGAGCGCACGCGCGACCTGGACCAAGCGCATGTGGAGCTGCTCAGTCAGGTCCGCAACCCGATCGGAGTGAAGCTGGGGCCCACGGCCACACAAGAGGACGTCAAACAGTTGATTGAGCGGCTAAATCCCGAAGGGGAAGAGGGCCGCCTGACGCTGATGACGCGGATGGGTGCAGATAAGATCGAGAGCGTTCTGCCGGACTTGGTTGAGGCCGGGCGCGCTGACGGGCGCCCCATCACCTGGATATCCGACCCCATGCATGGAAACACGATCTCCACGGACAACGGGTACAAGACACGTGATTTTGAAACCATCATGCGGGAAGTCCGGTCCTTCTTCGACATTCATGACTCCCTGGGCACGGTCCCAGGGGGACTGCATGTGGAGTTGACGGGGGACGATGTGACCGAGGTCGTCGGCGGGGCCGAGGGGCTAGACGACGCCTCACTAGTCAAGAAGTACGAGACCCTGGTGGACCCCCGACTGAATCACCAACAGTCGCTGGAGATCGCGTTCCAAGTTGCGGCTCTTGCGGCCAACGGTTCGGGCGCATCTGGGAACCGAGCGGACACGTCCGCTCAGGATGCGGGGGAGGACCCCTGGATCCTGCTGGAAACCCCCGGCGACGCGTAGTGGAAGGCGCCTAGACGACGGAGATCTTTACCGTCGAGCCTTTAATCGCCTGTGAGCCGGCCGCTGGCTCTTGGGATCCAACCGTGTCGAAAAAGCCGGCCAGCCAGCTCACTTCGACCTCGAAACCTGCTTCCTGCAGGACCTGGGTCGCTTCCTCGGAGGACATGCGGTAAACGTCCGGCACCTCCACGTATTCAGGTCCCAGGGAGACGGTTAAGGTGACAGTTTCCCCCCGGTGCAGCTTCGTGCCTGCTTCCGGGCTTTGGGCAGCAATCTGCCCCGCCTCGTAGGTGGTTGAGTACTCCTCAGCGCGCTCAGCCTGTAACCCCAGGGCCTCGACTGCTTGGATAGCCTGGTCTTCTAGCTGGCCCAGCAGGTCTGGCAACGCAATTGGTTCAGGACCTTTCGACACAATCAGGTTCACATTCGTGTCATGCTGCACCAGAGTGCCCGGTGTGGGGGCGGAAGTAATGACCGACCCGCTGCGCACTGTTTCCGACCATTCCTCGTCCTGGTCGCCAACAGCAAGCCCGACGCGTTCCAACGCCTTCTCCGCCTGCCGAACCGGCAACTCTTCCACGGCTGGGACCTCCAGCATCAGAACGCCAAGGGAGACCCTCACTTCCACCTCATCGTTCCTGTGAACACTGGCCCCCGCCTCCGGCAGTGTTGAAATAACATCGCCCTCTGGAACCGTGTCCGAATTGTCGGTGACAATAACGGAAGCCAGCCGCAGGTCCGTCAGTTCAGCCACGGCCTGCTCTTGTGTCATTCCTACAAGCGAGGGCAGCTCCGAGTAGGCCCCCGGCCCATACTGCTGCCACCACCACCAGGTGCCAAGGCCCGCTGCGACCACAAGCATGATCAGACTGGCCAAGATCATTGGGATCTTCGATCGGGAAGGTGACTGCTTCTGGTCGGGCGCCACATTAGACCCCGACGTGCGTATGAGCTGTCCGTGCACGGGCAGGTGCGCAGTCCGGCCCGGTGCGGCGACAGCGCGAGTCTGGTCGGCCGCGACGGGGGCGACGAGGGACGGTGCTGGTGGGGGTAGGGCGCGGTTCAGAAGGTCGCCTGGAACCGACTGCTCAACCTTTTCTATGAGGCGCACCGCTTCACCCACGGAGCCTGGGCGGTGCTGCGGGTCGCGCGCGCACAGTGAGGCGACCAGGTCGTCCACTTCCTGCGGTAGCCAGGGAACGGAAAGGGACGGGCTGGGAACGTCCTCGTTAACCCTGGCATAAGCTATCTGGATGGGACTGCCATCCGCCTGCGGAACCGCGCCCGTCAACATCTCGTAGAGCATGATGCCGGAAGCGTAAAGGTCAGTGCGACTGTCAGATTCCCCGCGTAACGCTACTTCCGGCGCCAGGTAAGTGACTGTGCCCAGTACGGACCCGGTCGTGGAGAGGGAGGTGTCGGACATGGCGCGGGCCAATCCGAAATCTACTAGCTTCAAAGTGCCCGAGGACGCGACCAGCACGTTTTCCGGTTTCAAGTCCCTATGAACGACGCCCACATGGTGGGCGGCGGCCAGAGCCTGCAGGATTTCCGCAGTGAACCCCAGTGCCTGCGCTAACGTAATCGGACCTTGCTCCGCCAAGTACGCGCGTAAGTCCGGGCCGTCAACCAGCTCCATGACAAGGTAACCGCGGCCCTGGAACACGCCTTGGTCGTAAACAGGAATCACCCCGGGGTGCGAAATTTTGGCGGCTGCCCGCGCCTCACGCTGAAACCGGGCAGTGAACTGCTCCGATTCCGCCAGGTGCGGGTGCATCACCTTCACCGCAACCTGTCGGTCAAGCCGCTCATCATTCGCTATGTACACGCTGGCCATACCGCCCCGCGCCATCCGGGACTGCACGCGGTACCGACCGTCGAACAGTAGGCCTATTAGCGGGTCGGGGCGGGCGGTCCCGGAAGCATCCGCGGCGCCCTCCGCCGTTTGTTCCTGCCCGGTCCCTGTCGTCTTCACGGTCTGAATTCTACGTGAAATGCGCAGGTCCGCATGGACACCGCCCAAGACGACACCCCGGTCAGCACACTGTTCTCCCGCGTCGTCAATGACTGCGATCCGTTAGCAGCCCCACCAGGAACCGGAAAATTTGGTCCACGGCCTGCGGGAATCGCGCAGCCTCCAGCTCTGCCAGCGACTGGTCCACCAGTTCGCTGATCAGGGCCTCGTGCGGATCATTGCCGTAGTTGGCAAGCAACTCAGCGGCAGTGAGTGCGGCTTCCGGCTGGCCTGGCCCCTGGCCGTAGTTCTCAGCCAAACGGCCTTTGAGCTCCGGGGGCATCCGTTCCAACGCCAGGGACAGAAGCACGGTCCGTTTCCCTTCCTGAATGTCTAAACCGACGGGCTTGCCCGTCTCCTCGGGTTGACCGAATGCACCGAGTGCATCATCCCGAAGCTGGAATGCAATGCCTGCTGGCTCCAGGATTCCCTCAATCTGCCCCGCCCACTCCTCAGCCCGCGGGTCGGTCCCAGCCAGTGCTAGCAAGCCTAAGAGGGCCGGTTGCACCACGGAGTACCTGCCTGCTTTCACCCGCACCACTCTCATCACGTCCTCAGTTGGTAGGGCGCGGGTAAGTGGGACGCTTTCTGCGCGCATGTCTTGGAACTGGCCGACGGCGACCTCGCCCGCCATCAGCGCATACTGTGACAGAACAGGCGCGACGCTGCCGGGCTGCATCGAGTGGGACGCGAGGGCGAGGGCCCGGTCTGCGGCTGCCAGTAGGAAGTCGCCCGCAAGAATAGCGCCGTTGGTGCCGTACTCGTTTGCGTTCCCCACAAGCCCTTCAGCCCTATGTCCAGCCGCAAAAGACATGTGGCTGGCTGGACGTCCACGCCGCTCCAACGAGCGGTCAATGATGTCGTCGTGAGCCAGCGCAGCAGCCTGAAAGAACTCAACCGCCGAGCCCAGGTGCCGGGTGACGGGGCGGGTGCCCCCTTCCACCAGCAACTGCCCACTGGACATGTTGGTTTCTTCGCTTAAGCCGAGGGCCGCCGCAGCGCCAACCGCGCAGCACAAAGCGCGAAAACGTTTCCCACCTGCCACAGAGACTTCCAGTTCAGCCTCAAGGTCCGGTGAGAAAGTGCCGCCAACCTGCTCCAAGAAGTCGGCTAGCGTGGCGGCAACGTCTTCGCTGCTCTGCCTGCGAATCACCGCGTAGGCGGTCTTGGGCGTCGGTCCGTGAACGTCATGTGGTGCGGTCATGGGGCCTAGCCTAGCGGCCCCCGGTGGGGCGAATGTGCTTAGAAGCGTGCCTAGCACTATAATTAAGGGTGTTTAGCGCCCCGCACCGTGGGAACGACCTCGAAACGTTACCCGCAGTCCGCGCAACCGTTACCTGAAAGAGGCTCCTCATAGTGTCAGACGTTTCTAAGTCCGCAACACCCACCGAAACTGCAGCAGATGACAGCGTGAAGGAAACACCCAAGAAAGCGCCAGCGAAGAAGGCTCCCGCGAAGAAAGCCCC
>CAYFVT010000011.1:15617-25515 GCA_964346705.1 uncultured Actinomyces sp.
GCCAAGAAAGCACCCGCCAAAAAGGCAGCCCCTGCGAGGTCGGCAGCGAAGAAGGCTGCGAGTGCTGTAGAGGAAGTTCCGGAGGTTGAAGAGACCGTCCAGGAGCCCGAAGAGGCGCCCGAGGAGGAGCTGGACGACGACGCCGCGGTAGAAGACGACGGGGAAGAGGGCGACGAGGAGCCCGAGGCGGACGGCGAGCCAGTAGAAGACGATGATGAGGAAGAAGCGGAGGAAGCGAAGGAGTCTCCCTCCAAGAAGACTCCGGCGCGTAAGGGTTTCGTAGTTTCAGATTCTGACGAGGCCGACGAGCCTCAGCAGCAGGTGACCGTGGCGGGAGCGACCGCGGACCCGGTGAAGGACTACCTGAAGCAGATCGGCAAGGTTTCGCTGCTGAACGCTGAGCAAGAGGTTGACTTGGCCAGAAGGATCGAAGCTGGCCTGTACGCCGACTACATGCTCAAAGAGTCCGGGGCCATGATGAGTTCCAGAGAACGCCGTGAACTGACGCTCCTCTCATCAGATGGCCAGAACGCGAAGAACCACCTTTTGGAAGCGAACCTGCGTTTGGTTGTTTCCTTGGCAAAGCGCTACACGGGTCGTGGCATGCAGTTCCTGGATCTGATTCAGGAAGGTAACTTGGGTCTGATCCGGGCCGTGGAGAAGTTTGACTATATGAAGGGCTACAAGTTCTCCACGTACGCCACGTGGTGGATCCGGCAGGCAATCACCCGTGCCATGGCCGACCAGGCGCGCACCATCCGGATTCCCGTGCACATGGTGGAAGTCATCAATAAGCTTGCCCGGGTCCAACGACAGTTGATGCAGGACCTGGGCCGGGAGCCCACGCCTGAGGAGCTGGCGGAAGATCTGGACATGACGCCGGAGAAGGTCATCGAAGTCCAGAAGTATGGTCGCGAACCGATTTCGCTGCACACGCCGCTGGGTGAGGACGGCGACTCAGAGTTTGGGGACCTGATTGAAGACTCTGAGGCCGTGGTGCCCGCCGACGCTGTTTCTTTCACTCTGCTGCAAGAACAATTGCATCAAGTCTTAGACACGCTTTCTGAGAGGGAAGCGGGCGTGGTTTCCATGCGCTTCGGTTTGGGGGATGGTCAACCAAAAACGTTGGACGAAATTGGGAAGGTCTACGGCGTTACCCGGGAGCGGATCCGGCAGATCGAATCCAAGACCATGTCGAAGTTGCGTCACCCGTCCCGTTCGCAAGTCCTGCGGGATTACTTGGACTAGGCCGGGAATGCGGGGGAGGGCGACCGGCTCAGGTGCCCTTTCTTCCGCTGACTTCAGGAGTTGTTAACAGTTGTGGGGCCGCACCAGTCGGTGCGGCCCCACAGTTTGTTTAGGTCGGTTGCTTTTACGCGTCTTGTAAAGCGGCACGCTCATCTTGGACGTAAAGGGCTTCCGCCTGCAGTGCGTCCAGGTGCTTTGAACCGTGATGTGCGCAGAATAGTAGTTCCGAGCTGGTCATGACTGCGCGAACCCAAGCGCGCGCCCCGCAAGCATCGCACCTGTCTAGAGCAGACATGTCGCGGGGGCCCAGTCGGCTATCCCGTTCTTCGGCTACGGCGGATACAGCAGTTACGTTCATGACTCCATAAAAGCATGTTCGGCCGGCGCACGTACAGTCGTTCCAGCATCTTTCGCCGTTGGCACAACCCGGCTGCACCAGCGCAAGTGCACAGGGGCCCAGCCACCCACGTGAACCGGCAACAGGGTTGCGCTGGGTGCAACTGTCGGGGCGGGGACATATGATGCCTAGCGTGAGTAAAACTGAAAAGAGCCGCGCTGCGTCCGACTACACTGCCCGCCACCTCTCTGTTCTGGAGGGGTTAGAGGCCGTCCGGAAACGGCCGGGCATGTACATAGGTTCCACTGATCAGCGCGGGTTGATGCACTGTGTTTGGGAAATCATTGATAACGCGGTTGATGAGGCGTTGGAGGGACACGGCAGCCGCATTGTCGTCACTTTGCACCCTGACAATTCAGTTTCAGTTGAGGACGACGGGCGCGGAATCCCCGTCGACACGGTGCCCGGTGTGGGCTTGTCGGGGGTTGAGGTCGTCTACACCAAGCTACATGCGGGCGGAAAGTTTGGGGGCGACTCCTACGGGTCTTCGGGGGGCCTGCACGGCGTTGGTGCCTCCGTTGTGAACGCGCTGTCAGCGCGGCTGGATGTGGAGGTTGACCGGGATGGCAGCCGCCACCGAATGTCTTTCCGTCGCGGGGAACCGGGCGTGTTCGAAGACAAGGATGGCCCCAGTCCCACTGCCGCATTCGCCGCTTTTGATGAGCCGCAAGAGATCACGGTCGTAGGAAAAGTACCAAAAGCAGCTTCGGGCACCCGGGTTCGCTTTTGGCATGACTACCAGATTTTTCCTCGCTCTGAAAGTTTCTCTTGGGACAACCTGGTGAACCGTGCGCGCCAAACGGCGTTCTTGGTGCCTGGCCTCACGATCGTTGTGCGCGATGAACGCTCCGATGATCTTCGCGAAGAAACCTTCAAGTTTGACGGTGGGGTGGTCGACTACGTTGACTATTTGGCCGCGGATGCGCCCGTAACGGACACTTGGCACATTGTGGGGGAGGGGCAGTATGAGGAAACGGTGCAACAGTTGGATTCCGACGGACATCTGCAGCCCGTCACGATAGACCGCACTTGCAGCTACGACATTGCACTGCGTTGGGGCGTTGGCTACGACACGACCGTGCGCACCTTTGCGAACATTATTGCCACACCAAAAGGGGGCACGCACCTGCAGGGGTTTGAACAGGCCCTGCTGCGTGTTCTTCGCGCCCAAGTTGAAAAGCAGTCGCGCCGGCTCAAGATTACTGCGAAAGATGGCAGGCTGGAAAAGGACGACATGCTGGCGGGCCTCACCGCCGTAGTGTCTGTCCGCCTGCCCGAACCCCAATTTGAGGGACAAACCAAAGAAATCCTGGGGACACCGCAGGTGCGCACAGTAGTATCACGCGGGGTTTCTACCTGGCTTCAAGACAAGTTCGCCAAAACTGGGCGCGCGGCGAAGCAGGAGAACAATGCGCTGCTAGACAAGTTGGCTGGGGAGATGAAGGCCCGGTCCTCTGCACGCCTACACAAGGAAATCTCCAGGCGAAAGAATGCACTGGAAACCTCTTCACTACCGTCAAAACTGGCTGACTGCCGTTCTGACGATATCGAGTCTTCTGAACTGTTCATTGTTGAAGGGAACTCAGCCCTGGGCACAGCCAAGGCCGCGCGGTCTTCCGCTTTCCAAGCCCTGTTTCCTATTCGGGGGAAGATACTGAACGTCCAGAAGGCCTCAACGTCCGACATGTTGGCAAACGTTGAGTGTGCGAATCTGATCCAAGTGATTGGCGCGGGCTCCGGCCGCACTTTCGACCTTGATCAAGCCAGGTACGGGAAAGTGATCCTGATGACGGACGCGGACGTGGATGGCGCCCACATCCGCACCCTGCTTCTCACGCTTTTCTTCCGCTACATGCGGCCGCTGGTTGAGGCGGGGCGTGTTTACGCGGCCGTCCCTCCCTTACACAGGATTGAGGTGCCGGCTCGGGGTCGCGCGAAGAAGGAAGTGATTTACACGCATTCGGACGCGGAGCTGAAACAGGTTTTAGCGCGGCTGCGTCGAAGCAAGCGTCCCTACAAGGAACCCATCCAAAGGTACAAGGGGCTTGGGGAAATGGACGCGAACCAACTGGCTGAAACGACGATGGATCCGCGCAGCCGCAAGCTGCGCCGCGTCACCTTGGCGGATGAGGCCGCCCTCAGGGAAGCGGAAAGCGTGTTCGAACTGCTCATGGGGTCAGTGGTCGCACCCCGGAAGGAGTTCATTGTTGAGGGCGCCCACGCTATCGACCGGGAACAGATCGACGCCTAGCCAGCGGTGCAATCCTGGAGTGGTGTGCCCTATCCCGCGCCGGAACGTGTGCTGGCATCAGTTAGGGTAGTGAGGTGCAACCAGCAACTGTAGTTATGCCGCCCCAGCGCGACGGGGTTGAATGGCGCCTTCTTGGCCCCGAAGACGCCCAGGAGTTGACTGCCCTGGTCCGGGCTTTGGAGTTCGCTGACCAATCTCTATTTCGGACCACGAAAGAAGAAGTAGAACAGATTTTGGGGCGCCACGACGGGTGGCGGGCGGTCGGAGCGTTCCAGGAAAACGGCACTGACGGCACGCACCCCAACCAGCTGATTGCTTTTGGTCACGTGGCTTTAGCGAAAGATGGTTCGCGGGAGGCCTCCTGTCAGGGGGGCGTCGCCGTGGATGCCCGCGGAATGGGGATTGGAAGCGAGCTGATTGCTTGGGAAACACAGGTAGCCCAAGCCCTGCTTGCTGAGGCGTTTCCGGGGCAGGAATGCCAGATCACCCACAGCGTGCCCAACGATAGAAGGCACTTGCAGAAGCGTCTGGAAGCCCTGGGCTACCAGTGGCGGAATTCTTACGCTGAACTGCGGTTGCCCATCGCCGATATTCCTCCGAAAACCCAGCTGCCCTCCATGATGGATATCACGCCGTGGACGCCCGAGTGGGACGACCCAACCCGCCGCGCTTACAACAAGATGACCGCCTTGGTCGGTGCGGGCGCCCACCTTTCCCGCAGCGGCTGGCAAGCGATGCACCAGTCAATGGTGCGGGAATGGTCGTTTGTGGCTTCCGACCGGCGTGGGGACCGCCCCCGCGTGGCGGGGATCATTTCAGTGGGGAGCTACCCGCAGGATTGGGAAGCTTTGGGCTGGAAGGAAGGGTTCACTAGCGTGGTGGCCGTGATGGAGCCGGAGCTACGCAGAAACGTGCTGCTAGCCCTGGTCCGTTCCGCCATGAAAGCCCAGAAAAAGGCTGGCGTAGACGCCATGGCTGTCGGATTGGACCCAGAGCAGAACACGGAAATGCTGCAGCTGTACTTGGACCTGGGATTTGAAGTTTCAGCCTGGTCCCGCACTTACAGTCTCAGAGTGCAGACGGAGGCATCAGCCTAGGAACTGGACAACATCCGTCAGGTTCTCCCCGCTCCCGTCCCGTTTCCCCCAGTCTTCGGGCAACTCCACCTGTTTCTGCGCCGCAGTCTGGGCTTTTGGCGCGTGCGGGCCAACCCACGCGGCCCGAAGGCTGCCTTCCCCTTTCAGGAAACGGTGGGTTCGCACGCCCATGGTGGCCCGACCCTTCGCAGGGTACTCCGTCAGTGGGGTGATCTTGACGGACCCGGGGGAGGTGCCCGGCAGCCCATCAGAGGGTTCCGTCACCGTTGCAACGCTTGCTGTCGGCGTTTCTTCGACTCCGGCGAAGAAGATAACCTCGTCCTCGTCCCCCAGCCGGATTCCCCGCACGCCGCCACCGGATGGCCCCTGGGGACGAACAGTGTTGACCGGGAATTTCAGCAGTTGACCTTGCGTGGTGACGAACACGGCGAAGTCGGTTTCGTTGGTGGGGGAGGCCCCAACTAGGCGGTCGCCCTCGTCCAAGGAGATAACGGGCCATTCGTCCCGGGATGCGGGCCATTCAGGCCGAACCCGTTTCACCACTCCACCCGCCGTTCCCAGCGTCAGGATCGGCGCATCATCCGGAACGTGCTTCTGCGCGGAAGTATCGGCGAACACGGCTACCGCCCGGCCGCCTTCAACCAGTTCGGTCACGTCAACTGTCCCAGCCAGGCTCTGCGCTAATTCGCTGCGCGCCAGCGAAGGTAGGCTCTCCACAGCAATCCGGTGTGCTAGGCCGTCGTCAGTGATAACCAGGCACTCTCCCCGTGTGGTCGCGGGCGCCCAAGAAGCCCACAGGTCACTTTGGGCGGTTGAGGCAGGTGCATCATCGCCAACAATGCGCGCCACCCCGCCCTGAGGGGTCAATACAACTATGCACGGTTCGTCCCTTATTTCCAGGTTCTGGGCGCTCACTTTGCGTGGATCTAACATGTCTGCCGGGGCCTCCTCCAGAAGCACAGTGCGCCTGGGGGAATCCAGCTCATCCGCCACCTTCGCCAAACGATCCGCGACATGCTTCCGCAGCGCTTGGGGTGAGGCCAGCAATCGTTCTAACCGGCTAATGTCTGTTTCTAGCTCAGCTTTCTCGTTTTCCAAGGCGAGGGTGGAGAACTTCGTTAGACGCCGCAAGCGCAACTGCAGAATGTACTCTGCTTGAGGCTGGGAGAGGGCGAACGTTTCCTGCAGACCCTGTCGGGCTGTCTCAGCGTCGTCGGCTCCCCGGATAATTGCTATGACCCGGTCAATGTCCAGGACCGCGACTAGTAGGCCTTCCACCAGGTGGTGGCGCTCCATTTTCTGATCCCGCAAATACTGGGATACGCGCCGTTCGACGTCAAGACGGTGCTCCACGAACACGCGCAGCATGTCTAGCAACGGCATTGTACGTGGCTCGCCATCCACCAGGGCCACGCCGTTGAAGGCGAACGTCTCCTCCAGTGGCGTATGGCGGTAGAGGAGGGCGAGGACGGACTGGGGGTCAAATCCCGACTTGATGTCCACCACGACGCGGAGCCCGTGGTGGCGGTCGGTCAGGTTCGTGACGGCAGAGATTCCCTGCACCTTCTTCGCGTTGACCGCGTCCTTGATGCGTTCAATCAGCCGTTCGGGCCCGACCATGTACGGCAATTCGGTAATGACCAGCCCGTTCTTGCGTGCCGAGATCCTTTCCTGGGTTACTTTGCCGCGCACCTTGAAGGTGCCGCGTCCCGTTTCGTAAGCGGTGCGCACCCCGTCCAACCCGGGAATGATTCCGCCTTCGGGGAAGTCTGGGCCAGGAATGTAGCGGAGCAGCTCCTCCAGATCCAGGTCCGGGTCGTTCAGCAGTGCGGCTGCGCCCCGAATGGTTTCCGCGGGGTTGTGGGGGGCAATCGACGTTGCCATCCCGACCGCAATTCCGGAGGCGCCGTTCACCAGTAGGGCTGGAAAATCGACAGGGAGAACGTCGGGCTGCGTGAATTGGTTGTCGTAGTTGGGGACGAAGTCGACTGCGTCCTCATCCAACCCGTTCATCAAGAGCAGGGACGCTTCAGAGAGGCGCGCTTCCGTGTACCTGGCTGCCGCGGGCCCGTCATCCAACGAACCAAAGTTGCCGTGCCCGTCCACCAGGGGCAAACGGAGGTTGAACCCTTGCGCTAACCGCACCAGCGCATCGTAGATTGGGGCATCCCCGTGCGGGTGCAGCTTCCCCATTACCTCGCCCACCACCCGTTGGGATTTGACGTGCCCGCGGTCCGGGGTCAGTCCCATCTTGTGCATTTGGTAGAGGATGCGGCGCTGGACGGGTTTCATCCCGTCCCGGGCGTCCGGCAGAGCGCGCGCATAGATGACGGAATAGGCGTACTCTAAGAAGGACTCGCGCATTTCGTCGGAGACGTCGATGTCATCAATGTTCTCCGCTTCGACGTGCGCGGCTTCAGCTTCGGATGCAACCATGAACGCCATTATGGTTGATTATGGGAAATAGGCCCAACTACGACTAGGGATTGAGGGGTGCGGTGGTCGGCACGGACTTCTGCAGGGTGGCCGGTACGGGGTTTCACAGCGACCTGCTGGAGCAGGTTGCGCGTAGCCTGTGCGGGGGGTCCTTGCCCCAGCATTCGGTGTTTCAGTTGGAGACAACCTTCGATGAAACGTCAATGTTTCGCCACCTTGAATATTTGGGGATCGGGTCAAATGCTTTGGCTGCCGTGCACATTGACGAACATCCGGAGGGGATCCGCTGGATCGCGAACCTGGTGCCGCTGAAAAGCATTTTGGGCGTGGAAATGGCTCACCATGAAGACCGGACCCCATTGGGCGGTGCCACGCCCACCCTGACTGTCGGTATCACCTTGGAATCTGTCCGCTCCCTGGAGGTAGAGCCGCTTCACTGTGAGGATCCCGAATGTGTTGCCGACCATGGGTACGGGGGCGTATCTAAGAATGAGGGCATTTTCATGACGTTCACTGACGATGCGGCCGCTGGTTCTACAACGTCTGAGGCCATGGTGTTCGTGGGGGAACTAAGCAAAAAGCTGAACCCCAGCTGACATGCTCTCCCAGGAGAAGAAGAAACAAGTTCTGGCCGCCCTGCCGCTGGCGGCCGGAGATCAGCCCTTCTGGTTAGGCAGTGTTCTGGCGGGCGCATCGTGGGCGGTTGCACCGGAAGCGGCCAAGGCTAGTGAGGCGGCCGCCAACTACTTTGGGTTTGACTCTGGACAGCAGACGGTGGTTGTACTGGCAGACGGCCTTGGTGCCGAAATGCTTGCGGACCGTGCTGGCTACACCCCGACCCTGCGCGCTACGGGATCAACCCCGCGCGTGGTGTCTACCACGCTGCCCAGTACCACTGCTGCGGCCCTGACAGGTTTCGCCACGGGTCAGTTGCCTGGGGCTACCCGCATGGTTGGGTACAGCGTGTATGACTCGGGCCGGGAATTTAACCTGCTCAACTTTGCGCCGGACATCAAAGTGGAAGCTTGGCAGCGCCAGCCCACCTATTTTGAGCAGCTTCAACAGGTGGGGGTGGAACCCGCCGTTGTGACGAAACCAAGCTTTGCGGGGTCCGGCCTGACGCGGGCCGCGTTCAGGGGCGCTAGTTTCCATGGGGCTGCCACCTTGTCGGAACGGTTCGGCCTGGCACGCTACCTCCTGCACCAGGGGACACCCCTCGTCTACGTCTACTGGTCCGAACTGGACAGAATAGGCCACCAACAGGGACCTGAGGCCGCGCAATGGTTGGAGGCCCTTGAGCATTTGGACAGTGAACTGGGGGATTTCCTGCGCTCACTGCGCGGACCCGCCAACGTGGCACTAACAGCGGATCACGGCATGGTAGAAGTCAAGAAACGCCGGGATCTGGCTGACACCCCCGAGCTGCGGGAGGGAGTACGCGCCATCGCAGGTGAAGGGCGAGCAGTCCATTTGCATGCGGCAGGGGATGACCCGAGGCCGGTGCTAGACCGGTGGCGCACGCACCTGCAGGACGCGGCGTGGGTGGTTGACCGCGACGAAATGGCGAGCGTGATCGGATCAGGGCCCGGAACGGACCTGGTGGGGGACGCACTGGTCTTGATGTTGGATGACTCGGTCATCGTTGACTCCCGCACTCAGAGTGCGGGCGCTGTGGGGTTGCGTGGCGTGCACGGGTCCGTGACAGACACGGAGCGCCTGGTCCCCGTGTGGCGCGTCTACTAGTCGCTATTTCAGCCATCCGGCCCAGCTAGATCTCCGGGCTAGCTCTTCGGGTTAGCTGTCTCGGTAGCCGAACACGATTTCGTCCCACGATGGCATGGGTCTGCGGCCGCGCCGCCCCCTAGGCTTGCCAGTGTCTGACTGTTCAGCGCTGTCGCCAGCGTCGTGGTCGGCATCCTCATCGTGCGCTGACTCGGGCCCGCTTGAATCGACACGGCCTGAATCGACACGCTCTGAGTGGACACGGTTTGACTCCGGACCGCCCGATTCGGGGGACTGAGGGTCCCTGAAGCCTGCCTGACTCTCGCCACCCGACTCACTAGAGACGGCTTCTGTAGCCACCACGGTGACAGACTCTTCCTCAACCACGGTGATTTTCGCGCCCTGCACGGGCTTGCCACGCTCAGATGCCCCACCGCTCCTGGGGTCGCTTGGGGGTGGGAAGGGGTCATCCGCGTCATCATGATCGATTTCTTCGAACACAACAGAGCGTTTCCCCCGCGCCGCATTTAACCGTTCCAAGAGTGCTTCCTGGCGGTCCAAAAGTCGTTGTGCCTCGCTTTTGTCTAGGCTGTCAGCCTTAGGTCGCACAGGGGGGAAAAGGGCTGTGACCGGTTCCGGCTTCTGGGTCCGTTCCGTTAGTTCGCGGGCTTCCTCGTTTGCCGCTGTAGGCGTGGTTCCAGAATCTTTCAGCTCCCACACAGCGGTCCTGTGCAGACCGTCCTCAAC
>CAYFVT010000011.1:25615-33534 GCA_964346705.1 uncultured Actinomyces sp.
GACATTCCCTCACGCAGAAGCGCCTGAATCTTTCCGGGGGAAAGCTCCTTCTCTTGGGCGGGTGCTTGTGCGGCGGCAACCTCGCGGTCGAACACAGCATCGCGCAGTTCTGGGGAGACCTGCAACGTGTAGTCGGCCCCATCCTCATCCTGCAGGTAGATCAGTCCGTCCTCAGCGGAACGGCCGACCAGGGCAAGTTCTTTCATTACGCCACCTTTCATGACAATCGTGCCAAACGTTTGCTCTAAAGTCTGGGTTCGCCAGGGCGTGTTCGATCAAGCGTTGTATTGCACGTGCTGAAGGTGCTACTATCCCGGCGCGAACGGTTTGAAAACAGCCCTCTCTTCACGTGACTTTACCCATGTGATTTGCCCTGTGATCGACCCAGACGATTGCCTAGATGATTTACCCAGATGACTTCGAAGGGAAACTGGATGGCTACTGACTACGATGCTCCGCGTAAGAACGACGAGGACATTTCCGAAGATTCCATTGAAGAACTGAAGTCGCGCAGGAAAGACATCGGTTCGAATGAGGTGGACGAGGACGAGAATGAGGCGGCTGAGAGTTTCGAGCTGCCTGGGGCCGACCTGTCTAAGGAAGAGCTAACCGTCCACGTTATCCCCCCGCAAGATGATGAGTTCACGTGCGTGAGCTGTTTCCTGGTTCAGCACAGTTCCCAGCTTTCGACGAACAGCGTTCCGGGTGAGCCTTTGTGCACGGACTGTGCGGGATGATCCGCTGATGGCACTTTTTGGGCGCAGAAAGAAAAAGCCGTCCGCCCGTACGCAGCCAGCCGAAGATCAGGGTGGGCCCGAGAGAGCCGGAACTGACGAAGCCCGTGTGGCAAGCGTGAGGTCGGGCTTGGGCCCTCAGGATTCGGGGGGACAGCCGGCACCGGAAAACTACATCGACCTTGGCGCACTCCACGTGCCCAGAGTGCCCGGCTTGCAGTTGCGGGGCTCGTTTGAGGGCGACAACAAGGTCCTGAACCGCATGCTGTTGGTTCTGGGGTCCTCCGGGGTTGGTGTTTCCATTGCCGCCGCACCCAAATCGGGGGGCGCATGGCCTGAGTTGGCAGAGCAAATTGAGACTGCTATCACGGCTGCGGGGGGCGAAAGTGAACGCACCCAAGGCAAGTACGGCATGGAACTGCAGGTCAAGGTGGCTTCCGCATTGCCGGATGGTTCAAAGGGGCTGTCGCCGTTGCGCATCATTGGTGTGGAGGGACCCCGCTGGCTAGCACGCCTAGACATTCAGGGGGCAGCCGCAGCGGGGGATGCGGAACAGACGGAAGCGGTTGAGGAACTAATCGACGCACTCATCGTGAACCGGGGGCCTGAACCGCGCATCAGGTTTGAGTTGCTGAAAATGCAGCTACCCAAGGAAGCGGCTGACGCTGCTGGAATGCAGGGATGAACGGAGCCACGTGGTCCGGGGCGGACCATGGCTGATAAGCGCGGCTGGGTTGGACAGCTAGGCCAGGACGAATTCTCCTTATCCGACGCGATTGGCGGCTGGCGGGGGGCCGTGGAGTCCCTGCTTCCCGGACTGTTGTTCGTGGTCCTGTACGTGACGACTCACGACCTTCCTGTCACGCTGGGGGTGTCAATCGGGGCCTCCCTAGCCTTTGTTGTTGCTCGTCTGCTGCAGAGGACCCCCTTGGTGCAGGCCTTTGCCGGCTTGCTCGGCGTGGGTATTGGCGTCGTGTGGGCGGCATTGTCGGGGAAGGCAGAAAACTATTTCGCGTGGGGCCTGATCACGAACATCGCGTTCCTGACAGTTTTCCTTGTCAGCCTGTTGGCGCGCCGACCCGCGGTCCTGCTGTTGTTGAAAGCCTTCCTGGGGTTTGACCCGGCGGATCTGGATGCGGAAGAGCGCCGCCTCCTTCTACGGCAAAGTGTTCGCGCCACCTGGGTCTGGGTAGGTGTCTTCGGGATTCGCGTGACAGCCCAAGCCCCCCTGTACTTCGCGGGTGCCGTCGGATGGCTGGGAACCATAAAACTAGTGCTTGGCCTGCCCCTATTTGCTTTCGGTGGCTGGCTAACCTGGGTGTTGCTCCGGGGAGTTATGCCTGACCGCCACCAGGTCATGAGTGAGGACGAGCAGCGCGAAGAGGACCGACCCAAACACTGACCCGGAAGGCCGGGTGGGAAGTTGGGCTCCACTTCGAACCAGCAGGCCGTAGGCGCAGGTGCTGTGAAACGATTGGGTCACAATTGCCGGTGCCACGGCCAGAGTAGGAATGGGGTACGCCCGTGAGTGTTGATATTTTCGAAGTCGAAGTTGGGCCTCCCGTGCACGGCGGGGCGTGCCTAGCTCGGGATCCGGATGGTAAACCTATCTTCGTTCGTGGGGCCATTCCCGGTGAGGTCGTCAAGATCCGGTTGACCGCGAAGCACAAAAAGTTCGCTTGGGCGGAAACCGTGGAAGTGGTGCGACCCAGCCCGTGGCGTACCGACCAGATTTGGCCGGAAGCTGCAACTGCGGGCGTGGGAGGCGCGGATCTGGCTCACGTGTTACCCGAATACCAGCGCCAGTGGAAAAGCGATGTGCTAGCAGACCAGCTCAGGCGGATCGGCGGCCAGGAACTCTACGACAGTGTGGCAGCACTCGGTGGGGATTCTTTGCGCGTCCGCGCCACACCCGGAGATGCTGGGCGCGATGACCTTCTGCTGGGGCGGCGAACCCGCGTGCAGCTAACCGCAGGTTCGGACGGCAGACTGGGCATGCACCGCTACCGTTCCCGTGAAGTGGTGCCGCTGGCCACTGTTCCGATAGCGGACCCGGGTATTGAAAGCTTGCGTTTGGACGACGTGGATGCGTGGCGTGGCACTTGGCGTCCAGGGGAGCGCGTAGAAGTGTCCATGCCGCCCGGGCAACCTGCAACCGTGTCCACACGGAAAGGGGTTTTCACTGCCCCCCGCCGCAAGCTTGAGGGCGGCCGCAACCTGTGGTCCGTGGAAGCTGCCGGCCAGAAAGCTGTCTTCCCCGTTTCGGGGGGCGGCTTCTGGCAGGCACACCGGCAGGCACCCCAGGTTCTGGTGCAGGCTGTGCTGCGGGCCGCAGACCCTAAACCCGGGCAGACGATCCTAGAGCTCTACTCTGGGGCTGGGCTGCTCACTAAATTCTTAGCTTCACGCGTCGCACCCGGCGGGCAGGTGCTCAGTCTTGAAGGGTCAGGACGGGCATTAGCGGATGCCGCATTGGCGTTGGGTCCTGAAATTGACTCAGGGACGGTAACCCTGTTTGAAGGGAAGATCGACGCAACAGCGGTCGCGGACCTAGCGGCAGCCGCCCCTCATGAACCTTCGACCGTGGTGTTGGACCCACCCCGCAAGGGTGCTGGCGGGGACGTGATGGCGGCAATCGCCGCGACTTCCGCAACGACAGTGGTACTAATTTCCTGTGATGTGGCTGCGGGTGCTAGGGACCTGAAAGACATTACTGCAGCTGGCTTCAGCGTCAAGAACGTTGAGGCATGGGACCTTTTCCCGCATACTCACCACTTCGAACTGGTGACCACTCTCACGCGGGATTCGTAGCGGGTACAGTTGCTAGAAGGGGATCCCAAGGGATCGAAGGATAACCAACGAGGAGAAGCCTGTGACAGACCTGGATAGTTTTTCTGCGAAAGCAACGCTGGAGGCGGGGGGCAAAGAGTACGAGATTTACCGCCTGGACGCGGTTCCTGGGGTTGAGGAGCTGCCGTACTCGCTGAAAGTGCTAGCTGAGAACCTGCTGCGCAATGAGGACGGCGAAAACGTTACGGCCGACCATATTCGCGCCCTCGCCGCATGGGACCCGGACGCGGACCCTGACACGGAAATCCAGTTCGCACCCGCCCGGGTCGTCCTGCAAGACTTCACCGGCGTTCCTTGCGTAGTTGACTTGGCGGTCATGCGGGAAGCGTTTGAGAAAATGGGGGGATCGGCCGACAAGATCAACCCGCAGGTGCCAGCGGAACTTGTGATTGACCACTCCGTTCAGATTGACGCTTTCGGGACGAAGTACGCTTTCGAGGCGAACGTGGTGCGGGAATACGAACGGAATGGTGAACGTTACCAGTTCCTGCGTTGGGGCCAGGAAGCGTTCGACGACTTCTCTGTGGTACCTCCGGGCACTGGCATCGTGCACCAGGTGAACTTGGAGTACTTGTCCCGCGGTGTTTTCACTAGGGAAGAGGACGGGAGGGAAGTTGCCTACCCGGACACGTGTGTCGGCACGGACTCTCACACCACGATGGTGAACGGGATGGGCGTCCTCGGTTGGGGTGTCGGTGGGATTGAAGCCGAAGCCGCCATGCTTGGCCAGCCCATTTCCATGCTTATCCCACGCGTTGTCGGTTTCAAACTGAAGGGGTCCATTCCGACGGGTGCGACCGCCACGGACGTGGTGCTCACGATCACGGAGATGCTTCGTGAGCATGGCGTGGTCGGCAAGTTCGTTGAGTTTATTGGTGAGGGCGTAAGTGCCGTGCCGCTCGCGAACCGTGCCACCATTGGCAACATGAGCCCCGAATTCGGTTCTACTGCAGCAATCTTCCCGATTGATGACGTGACGCTGGACTACCTGCGTCTGACGGGACGCTCGGATGAACAGGTGGAACTGGTTGAGGCTTACGCGAAGGAACAGGGCTTATGGCATGACCCTGCGAAGGAAGCGAAATATTCGGAGTACCTTGAGCTTGACCTGTCGACCGTAGTGCCATCCATTGCGGGTCCGAAACGGCCGCAGGACAGGGTGGAGCTTGCGGAGTCGAAGGACGCTTTCCGTTACGTCCTGCCCAACTTCGTTAACGACGACCCGAAGGTTCACGCAACCGACTTGGATGAGGCTCTTCAGGGCACCTTCCCGGCCTCGGACCCAGTTGAAGCGGGCACACCCGACATTGACGGCTCCGCCCCCGTGGTCAGTCCAGGCGAAAGTAAGGTTCGTCCCCACCGCCGGGTGGATGTGGAGACGGAGGACGGACGGGAATTCGAGTTGGATCACGGTTCCGTCGTGATTGCGTCAATCACTTCGTGCACCAACACGTCCAACCCGGAAGTCATGATGGCAGCCGCTGTCCTAGCCAGGAACGCCAACAAGTTGGGCTTGAAGTCGAAGCCCTGGGTGAAGACATCCATGGCCCCCGGATCCCCAGTGGTCACCGCATACTACGAGAAGGCTGGCTTGTGGCCTGACTTGGAGGCCTTGGGCTTCTACCTGGTCGGCTACGGCTGCACCACGTGCATCGGTAACTCTGGGCCGCTGGACGATGAGATTTCCGAGGTCGTCAACCAGCACGACCTGTCTGTCGTCTCCGTCCTGTCTGGGAACCGGAACTTCGAAGGCCGCATCAACCCGGACGTGAAGATGAACTACCTGGCTTCACCTCCCCTGGTCATCGCTTATGCGCTGGCAGGAACAATGGACTTCGACTTCGAAACCCAACCTCTTGGTCAAGACCAGGACGGCAACGACGTCTTCTTGAAAGATATTTGGCCGGACCCCGAAGAAGTGCAGACAATCATCGACGAATCCATTTCGCGTGAAATGTTCGTTGACGACTACGCGGCGGTGTTTGAGGGCGACGAGCATTGGAACGCCCTCGACGTCCCTGAAGGCGCCACTTTCACGTGGGAGGATGACTCCACTTACGTGCGTCGGGCACCTTTCTTCGACGGGATGCCGGACACGCCAGCACCCCTTGAGGACATTACGGGCGCCAGGGTCCTGTTGAAACTTGGGGACTCGGTGACAACCGACCACATTTCACCGGCGGGCTCATTCCGCGCGGATTCCCCTGCCGGCCAGTACCTGCTGGACCATGGGGTGCCGGTGCGTGACTTCAACTCCTACGGTTCACGAAGGGGCAACCATGAAGTGATGATGCGGGGAACGTTCGCTAACATCCGGATCCGCAATGAGATGCTTCCGGGTGTTGAAGGTGGGTTCACTCGCGACTTCACGCAAGAGGACGGCCCCCAAGAAACGGTTTACGATGCGGCCATGAACTACGTGGCGGAAGACGTGCCGCTAGTGGTCTTGGCTGGGAAGGAATACGGCTCAGGATCCTCCCGTGACTGGGCAGCTAAAGGCGTGGCTCTGCTGGGCGTGAAGGCGGTCATCACTGAATCATTTGAGCGCATCCACCGCTCCAACCTTCTGGGTATGGGGGTGCTGCCATTGGAGTTCCCCCAGGGCCAGACCCGGGACACTCTGGGCTTGGATGGTACGGAAGTGTACGACATTGCCGGACTGGAGGAGTTCAACCAGGGGATCACCCCCAAGACAGCGAAGGTCACGGCAACCAAGTCAAACGGGGATGTGATTGAGTTCGACGCTGTGGTGCGTGTCGACACACCTGCTGAGCGGGAGTACTTCCGTAACGGGGGCATCCTGCAGTACGTGCTTCGTGAACTACGACAGAAAGAAGAGTCCGTCGCCTAACGTCTAGGGCAAGCGGATAGCAAGAAGGGGAGGGACGCCAGCGCGTCCCTCCCCTTAGCTGTGTCCGAATTCTAGCGGCTACTCGTTAAAGTTAGCGATCCGCAAGGTCGCGTCGCTGTGTGTGTTCAGGTCCCAAACCATGCCGTAGAAACATAGCTCGGCCTCTCTGGAGACTACGATCGCGCGGTCGTGAATGAAGCGGCTGCCCTCTTCCGGGAACACTTTCAAAGCCACGGGTTTCCCAAGCTTCTTCAAAGAGTCGTAGACCCCCTGCGTCTCCTCAACCGAGGCTGCCTTGTCCCGCCCACCGTGCAGCAACAGTAGGGGAGCGTCCACGTCCTCCAGCCTGTTCACTGGGTTCCGCTCAGCCCAAACGGGCTCCGTCAAGTCGCTACTACCCATTAGCCACTGCGGATAATGGGACGCGAACTTGTGCGCCTTCCGCGCCAGATCCTTCACGTTGACCGCGCCTGAAACAATTACACCCGCACTGAAGACATCTGACATTTCTAGAGCGCGCAGCACGGTGATACCCCCCAGGACCGCGCCATGCACCGCCATCTTCTTTCCGTCCACAATGCCCTCAGCCGCCATGTGTGCAGCGCCGTCAATGATGTCCTCCACGTCCAGCACACCCCACTGTCCGTCCAAGGCAGCTGCGTACTCCAGGCCCCACCCGGTTGAGCCGTGAGGGTTCGCTTCCAGTACCGCGAAGCCCCTGGTCGTCCAAAACTGGACGGCCAGATCCCACCCGGGGGTAGCTTGGGTGGTAGGCACCGGGTTCACGTGCACCAACAGGGGCGGACGCGCGCCCTCCGGCGCCTTGTAGTCCTGGTTGCGCGGCTCGTAGAACGTGCCGTAAACAGCATCGCCATGCCGGTTCTTCCACTCAACCGGGCGGCCCTCAGAGATTGACCCGGGAACCAGTCCAGATTCGGTGGAGGGACGCAGCACCCGCACCCGACCATTTTCAACTTCCAGGATGGCTGGAACCTTCGTGCGTGCATCACCCAG
The DNA here is from genome assembly GCA_964346705.1 of uncultured Actinomyces sp. Taxonomy (GTDB): domain Bacteria; phylum Actinomycetota; class Actinomycetes; order Actinomycetales; family Actinomycetaceae; genus Scrofimicrobium. Next base: position 33,065 of record CAYFVT010000011.1, read on the forward strand.
GAAGATGACACGACCATTCTGTGCGGCAACGTTACCCGCCGGGTACCAACCCAGATGCCATTCCTCTAGGGAGCCGTTATCCAAGCGAATAGTGCCGATGTGGCGTTGCCCCCCTTCAGTCCAGGAGCACACCAGGTGGTCCTCATCCAAAGTGTCAAACGAGTGTTGGCCCAACTGCCAGTGAGGCTGAGAGAACGCCTGCGGGCCGGGGCGAAGTGCGCGCGTCCGTAAACGCGTTGTCCACGCGTCAGCCGGTTCCCCCGACCTGTAACTGAAGCCTTCTGTCTTGTAGAAGTTAGCCCACCCCGTGGAGTCATCCACATGTATCAGATCGCCATCCAGCGTCCACCTGGGTTCATACGCGCTTACCCCCGGATGGTCCAGCAGGGTGACTTCACTGATCAGCATCCCCTCCGGGTCAACGCTGGCGACCCGAAGTTCTGACTCAGTCCACGGCATGTGCGGGTGCA
>CAYFVT010000012.1:0-5181 GCA_964346705.1 uncultured Actinomyces sp.
TGGTGCGGTTGTAAGAGAAGTTGGGGTCTTCCTTGTTCAGCCAGTAGAACTCATCCAACACCGAACCGTCCACTTCCAAAGATGGGACGGAGCGGTACAGGTCCCACAAGCATTCGAAGTGGGCTTCCATTTCGCGTCCGCCACGCAGCAGCCAGCCCGTGACCTCGTTACCCGCACCGTCCAGGGCGCCGCCGTCAACTTTGGAGGCCTCCAGAATGGTGACGTTCTCTCCCGGCATTTGTGCGTCCCGGATCAGGAAAGCGGCAGCAGCCATTCCGGCTAGGCCGCCCCCAATAATCCACGCTTTCTTATCATCCACACCCGCGGGCTTCTTTGGCCGCGCAAATGCTTCATAATTTCCGTTCGAATAATACAAAGGACCCTCCCATGAATGACACTCTTGTGGTCGCCTTCATATTACTCCGGTCACTAGGTGACGCGCGCGGTGAAAGCCCCTATTGCGACTCCGTTTTTTCCAGTTCTGTTTTCCCCAGTTCTATTTTCCAGGGTGGGTTTGCCCCCCGGCGCTGCACGACAACACTGGAGATCCGGGTTGCCTCCATGAGGAGGGATTCGAGGTCGTCCTCGCCCAGTTCCGCAATCTTCGGCCCCGCTGATCCGCCAGTAAGGTCACGGCGCCACAGGGCGTCAATCAGGCCCCCCATGAAAGAGTCGCCCGCACCCACCGTGTCCACCACCTTCACAGGTTGGGGTTCCAGGTCGGCGTGTGCCCTATCCCGCGTCCATGCCGCGGCCCCCTTCGGTCCTTCCGTCAGCACCACTAAAGGCAGTTGGAACCGTTCCACCCAGTCTTGCGCGGCCTGGCGGGCGCTCACATCCGGGTACAGCCACTCCAAGTCCTCATCGGATACTTTGACGACATCCGCGTGTTTCACGAACGCCTCAATTTGGGGGCGGGCCTGGTCGGGGGTGCCCATCAAGGCGGGCCGCACATTTGGGTCGTAAGTTGTCAGCGCCGCTCCCCGGGCTTTCTGGAAAGCGGAGAACACTGCGGCGCCACCCGGCTGCAGGACCGCAGCAATTGACCCCGTGTGCACGACTTGCGTGCTTTCAGGGATTTCAATGGGATCCGCCGGCGCCCACTCCAAGTTGAACGTGTAGGTGGCGGACCCGTCCTGGGCCAAATTCGCCTGCGCAGTCGACGTGAAGTCTGCACGGTTGCTGTCCTGCGTCAACCGGACGTGGGATTCACTCAGGTGGCCGGCAACCTGCCGGCCGTAGTTGTCTGATCCAAGCCAAGTGACCAGGTCAACCCGCATTCCCAAGCGGCTGAGCGTCAAGGCGACGTTTGCGGGGGAGCCCCCTGGCACCGCGAGGGCAGCACTGTCTTCCTGGCCGGCCTCTACGACTAGGTCAACCAGGGCTTCGCCCATCACAACAGCCTCAGGTTTGGCGGCCTTGTCTGAGATAAGGTCGTTCACCTCCGGGTGTCGGTCCGCCCACCCCTCCTGGAACCAGCACGACATTTCTGTGCGGTAGCCCTTTTCACGCGCGTACTGGAAGCCGGCCTCAGCAAGGCGTCCCCCGATTCCGCGTCCCTCAAATTTCGGGTCGACTTCCGTGCTGTACAGGTCGATAACGTCATCTTTGACGTTGTACTTCAACCGGCCGGCGCGCTGGTCGCCCTCGAAGACCACAAAACGGTTCTTGTCTGGCTCATGCACCACGGTGATTGTGTCCATCCCCTAATTCTGCCACTTCGCTGCGGCCCTGTGGCGGCGTCCGCACAGCCGTCGGCCCCGTGCACGAAACTGGATGCTTCGTTCACCGGGTGCGCTGCGCCTTTAGGATGGTGGGGGCCAAATCAGGCGTTAGGAGGGGTGGGCATGTCACGTCTTGTTGTTGCCTTGGGAGGTAACGCTTTGGGGGCTACGCCCGCCGAACAGTTGCGGCGCGTGGATTCGGCGGCCGCCAGCGTTGTTGCACTGGTTACGGCCGGGCACCAGGCGGTGGTGTGTCACGGGAACGGGCCGCAAGTCGGCATGATCAGCCTCGCGTTTCAGACTGCGGCCGAAACCGAACCGTCAGTTTCTCCCATGCCTTTGGCGGAGTGCACGGCGCTGAGCCAGGGTTACGTTGGCTACCACCTGCAACAGGCGTTAGATAAGCACTTGCAGCGGGCGGGCAGTTCGTCCGTGTGCTCCACCATTGTCAGTCAAGTGGTTGTAGACCCGGATGATCCTGCGTTCCAGGACCCCACTAAACCGATTGGTGCCTTCGTCAGTCAGCAGGAAGCGCAGCGGTTGATGCAGGTGAGCCCCCAGGACGTGTTCAAGGAGGACTCGGGGCGCGGATGGCGCCTGCACGTGCCCTCCCCCTTACCGCAGTCCATTCTGCAGCGGCAGGTCGTTGAGCTACTGATGCAGGCCGGCCACGTGGTAGTCGCCTGCGGGGGTGGGGGGATCCCTGTTGTCCCTGACGACCAGGGTTACCGCGGCGTTCAGGCGGTGATAGATAAGGACCTGTCAGCAGCGAAGTTGGGGGACCAGGTCGGGGCCCAGGACCTGCTGATTTTGACGACCGTGAACCACGTGGCCCTGCATTATGGGACTGCGGAAGAAGAACCACTGCGACGCGTGACCAGCAGCCAAATGAGGGGCTACCTTGACCAGGGGCACTTCGCCGAAGGGTCCATGAAACCGAAAGTGTTGGCCGCCTTAGAGTTCGTGCAAGGCGCGCCGGGAAGACGCGCACTGATCGGCTCCCTGGATCAAGCCGCACAGGTCATGGCGGGCACGTCCGGCACTGTTGTTGTCAGTGATTAGGCCGCCCATTAAACCCGGGTTGGGCCGGCGATGACACCCTGGGGTAGGCAGGTTGTGGGCGGGGGCCGTCCCCCGCTACCGTAAGGGTTAGCCTACGGCGTTTACCCATTCACAGTTGGGGGCAAGGAAGAAGCGATGGCGCATTTGTACATGTTCCTGGGGGTAGCGCTTGTTGCGATCATGCTGCTGGACACTTTCTTCACGGTTCTGAACTACAACCAGCGCGGCGTGGTTGTAAACCGGGCGATCGCGTGGGAGTGGCGGTTCCTCCACTGGCTGTTCCGACCCTTGAACCTGCATTGGCGCAGCATGATTTACCGGACGATGGCCGGTTTCACGCTATTTTCCGGCATCCTGATTTGGGCGGGTGGGGTCATGTTTGGCTTCGCCCTGATCTACTACTCGGCCTGGCTGCAAGGGAACCTAATTTTAGAGGCCGAAACGCCCCAAGGGTTTGCTGGCGCCCTCTACTTCTCTTTGGGTCAGTTCACGACCGTGGGGGCCACGGGAGTTAAAACGAACGGCACGCCCCTAGCCATGGTGTCAGTGGTAGAAACCCTGATTTCCGTCACCCTAGTGTCTCTTGTCATCACTTACCTGGCGGGTATTTTCCGTGCCATCAACGCTCTGCGGGACTATTGCGCGTGTTTCCCCAGTGCGTCCCAACAGGTTAGTGCCCCCCTTCTGGGTTTGGCCCCATTCTTGAAGGCGGACAGCCTCAGCAGCTTGGATTCCCACCTGCAGACACTGCGGGAATCAATGAACGCTTACTTCGATGCGATCGCCGCCGACCATTCCGCCATCTACTTCAACAGTGGCAAGCCCAGGTTCATGCTGCCATTCGCAATCTTTAGCACAGCCAGCACCGTAGAGGGGCTCACCTACGGTTTAGACCCCTCCCATGATGCCCGGAACTTGCCTGAACTGATTCGTTTGTCCGAATCATTCGCTAACGATCGGGAACAGATTTACGACCTGTTCCGTTGGAGGACCCCCCAGAGTGCGGACCCGGTGTCAGAGAAGAAGTTTGTGCGCGTCGCAGTCAAAACTTCTCACCATGCGAAGGCTGCCGAGATTCACGGCCCCGGTCTGCGCCAGTCGGCTCCCTTCAGCCAGCGGGTGGCGAAAAACATGAATGTGACCCGGCAGAAAACGGACTTCCGAACCCAAAAGTTTGAAAGCCCAGAAGATTACGTGGTCCGGTTTGTCCGCTTGCGGCAGGTGATGTGGCAGATGGTTGGGAAGCCGGAGCCACACGACTGGGCGAATGAATACGACCAGTACAAGGCATGGTTGGGGTTCGTGTCTGTCAACGATGACTTCATTCGTCGCACCAGTCACATGTTTGATTACCGGCCTATTGTTTGTTTGCGGCCCGCCACGGGTAACTATCCACTGGAAACGTACGGGTGGCAGAGCCAGACGCTGGGCACCCCGCCCTGCTAAACCGGGGTGGGTCAAGGCATAGGATTTTGAGGAGAGTAGACCATGGTCCAAATGAAACGCATCTACGAAGCGCCGGAAGCAACCGATGGCAGCCGGGTCCTGGTGGATAGGTTATGGCCGCGGGGGGTCAGCAAGGAACGGGCGGACCTGACCGCGTGGCTGAAACAGGTGGCACCCTCCACTGAACTGAGGGAATGGTACGGGCATGACCCGGCCAAGTTCGACCAGTTCACGCAGAAGTACAAGGCAGAGTTGCAGACCGGTGAACAAAAAGAGGCCTACGCGGAGTTGAAGAAAATCGCTGCTGAAGGTCCCACCACCCTGCTGACGGCAACGAAGGACGCTGACCATTCGGAGGCTGCCGTCCTCGTCCAAATGCTAAGAGACAGCGAATAGTGCCAGCGTGCCGCTAGTGGTCCCGCACGTAGGTGATGACCCGCCACCTGGCGTCCCCGGACTGGGGGCGCCAAGCCATGTCAGACCGCGCGGGATCCACCCGCCACACACTCCCATCTAAGTCAGGTGCGTGCACTAGATCTTCGGCGTCGCCGGGCAGAGTCAGGTCTAATTGGGTGAGGACGACTTCATCCACCATTCCCATCGTCTGCTGGTAGATGGTCCCACCGCCCGTGATCCACACGGTGGTGGAACCGACTTGTGTGGCCAGTTTTTGGGCGAGGGCGACTGCCCCCTGCAGTGTGGTGGCAACCTGCGCGCCGGGCGCCTCATAGTCCGGGTTGCGGGTGACCACAATGTTGGGTCGGCCGGGAAGGGCGCCGCCGAGTGCTTCGAAGGAGGCCCGGCCCATGATGACCGGGTCCCCCCACGTTGCCTGCTTGAAATGCGCCAAGTCCGCGGGCACCGACCAGAGCATGCTGCTGCCATCCCCGATGACCCCGTTCTGGTCCTGAGCCCAAATGGAAGCCACCTTTATCCCAGCCACATTTGT
>CAYFVT010000012.1:5281-18621 GCA_964346705.1 uncultured Actinomyces sp.
CAGCCACATTTGTTCCAGCCACGTTTGTCCTGGTCACACGGCCACCGTCGCTGCGATCCGCGGGTGATGCTGGTAGTCGGTGACCTCAATGTTGTCGAAGTCGTATGAGAACAGGTCTTCCGCTGGCTCAAGCGACAAAGTGGGGAAAGCGTACGGGTCACGGGTTAGCTGTTCGCGGACCTGGTCCACATGGTTGTTATAAATGTGGGTGTCGCCCGACGTCCAAATGAACTCTCCCGCCTGCAGCCCGGCCTGTTGGGCCAGCATGTGTGTCAGTAGTGCGTAGGAGGCAATGTTGAATGGCACCCCTAGAAACAGGTCCGCACTGCGCTGGTACATTTGCAGGCTCAGCTTGCCGTCGGCCACGTAGGTTTGGAAAAACGCGTGGCAAGGTTGCAGCGCCATCTGGTCCAATTGCCCCACATTCCAAGCGGACACGATCATGCGACGCGAATCCGGGTCCGCCTTCAGGGTCTCCACCAGTTCGGTGAGCTGGTCGATGGGTTCCCCCCGCTCATCCGGCCATGACCGCCACTGCACCCCATAAATGGGGCCAAGCTCCCCGTCCTCGTCCGCCCACTCATTCCAAATGCGCACCCCGTTGTCCTGCAACCAGCCCACGTTGGAATCTCCGCGCAGGAACCACAACAGTTCCCCAATCACGGATTTTAGGTGTACGGACTTGGTTGTGATTACGGGGAACCCTTTCGATAGGTCGTAGCGCAATTGCCGCCCGAACACACTGCGGGTCCCAACCCCCGTCCGGTCATCTTTGGGGGTGCCGTTCGCCAGAACATCCGCTAAAAGGTCCTCATACTGCCGGTCAATTTGGGGCCGGTCGACGCGGCTCAAAGTTCTTCCCCATCAATTGCCACCGTGGTGGTTGCGCTTTCTTTCACGGTGTGGCTGATAGTGCAGTTGCGTTCAATTGCGCGGTGGGCACGTCTCAGCAGTTGCGCGCGTTCCTGCGCGTCCAAGTGGTCCAGGTCCGCTTGCATGTCCACGAAGAACTGGGTGAACCGGTCTTCCTCTTTCAGATAGCTGGCGGTGACGGAGCCTTCCAGGGCGTAGTCATCCCCCAGAGTGTTCGCCAAACGGGAATCGGAGGATAGGGCACTGCATCCTAGGATCGCTATTTTCAGAAGGTCTCCTGGGGAGAATTCGCCAGGGCCGTATCCGATGATTAGTTCGCCGCCACGATTGTTTTTAGCCGCATACTGCCGGGTGCTCATACGTTCAATGGTCGCGTCTGCTGCCGGAGTTTCGTGAGTGGTCACAGGGGGTCCTTCCTTTCAGGCCGCGGGTGGCGGCACAAACTGTCCCAATACTACTAACCGCGCACGAAGCAGTCAGCCCAAGGGGGACCCAGTGCAGGGACCCAGTGCCAAGGGCAGCGGGGGACGGCCGCGTCGAAGGGGAGGGTCGGATTTCCGGCGGGGTCTTCGGTGAGGGCGCGTTAGCAGGAGTTCTGCGGGGTTAAGCTGGGGGTATGCACACCCTGAAGCAGCTGGAAGAAACGTACAAGCTGGTCCCACTGAGCGATAGCCAACGGGAGTGGCTGCACATGCTGCGCAGTGACTGGCAGATCCTGGCTGACCTGGCCTCCGCCGACCTGGTCCTGTGGTTGCCAACCTTGGATGGGCGGTTCGTGGCGGTGGCACTGTGCAGGTCAGCTACCGCAGCAACCTTGCACGTGGATGATGTGGTGGGCCTGTACGCTTCCCAACCCCGCACGCAAGTGCTGCAACAAGCGATGGACACCTGCCAAGTTATGGACGCGGCCCCCGTGCATTGGGCTGGCATGTACTCCGTGTCCATCCAATGCGTGCCCGTGACACGCGACGGGGAATGCTTCGCTGTCGTCACCCGAGACACGAACGTCGCTTCACCTGCCCGACACGGTCCCGACCAAGTGTGGGCGGAGGAAGTTGCGAACGTTCTTGTAGAAATGATCGCCCGCGGCGAACACCCCTCCAAAGAGAACCCGGGACCCCACGAGCATGGGGCGCCCCGCTTCATGGATGGGGCAATCCTGATCGACCAGGATGGGATTGTGCGGGAAATGACGCCGAACGGGAACTCGGCAATGCGACGCCTTGGAATCCGCCATGACCTGGTGGGGCGCAGCTTAATTGAGGACGTCACGAACTTGCTGCGCAAAGAAAGCCAGATTGAGGAAACCCTGGCCGTGGTTGCCATGGGCCGGGCCGCCTGGTGGGTGGACGTGGAAGCGAACAACAGTGCGGTCCGCTTGCGGGCACTGCCTTTGAAGCATGAGGGGCAGCCTCTTGGCGCCCTGCTGCTGACCCGGGACGTGACGGAAACCCGGCGCCGTGAAAAAGAAATCATGAGCAAGGATGCGACTATCCGGGAAATCCACCACCGGGTGAAAAACAATCTGCAAACCGTTTCCGCACTGTTACGAATGCAGGAGCGCCGCTCAGCATCCGACGATGTGAAAGAGGCCTTGCGGGATGCTGGCAGGCGGGTGGAGTCCATCGCTACCGTCCATGAAGCCCTGTCACAAAACGTGGAGGAAATCGTTGACTTCGACCGTGTGGCCACCAGCATGCTGCGGTTAGCGGTCCGGGTTGCCAGCGTCGGCCCCAGTGTCAACCTGATTATGGATGGCACGTTTGGGCGTCTTCCCGCCGATCAAGCTTCCGCCTTGGCGACAGTCCTGACGGAACTAGTGTCTAACTCTGCGGAGCACGCTTACCTACACCGGGGCGGCAACGTGTGGGTGGCCGCCGACGCGCAGGATGGGGAGCTCACGGTAACAGTGGAGGACGAGGGCGTCGGCCTTCAAGACCGCCCCCTATCCGCTGGTCTTGGCACCCAGATCGCGAAAATGATGGTGAACGCAGAACTGGATGGCACCATCGACTGGCACGAAAGGCCCGGTGGGGGAACAGTGGTGTCCCTCCGTTTCCAACCCGCATTGGAAGCGGAACCGGAAGCAGTGGAGGAGTAGCGGAGAGCTAGCTGGCGCGACGGGCGCGGGCGGCGCGACGTTTCATGGCGCGCCGTTCCTCCTCGCTCATCCCACCCCAAACCCCGGAGTCCTGGTTGTTGGCGATTGCCCACTGCAAGCACACTTCCTGCACGGGGCAGCGGCCACAAACCGCTTTGGCTTGGGCTACCTGCGCTACTGCAGGCCCGGTGTTCCCGATAGGGAAAAACAGTTCCGGGTCCTCATTCAGACACTCGGCGCGGCTCCGCCAATCCATACTCTTGGCTCCTTATGTTCACTGGCTGTAAACGGCTGCACCTCTGCTTCCCGTAATAATCGGGTGGGGGCAACCATCGCAATGAGTAAAGTTTGATTCACGAGGGCGAACCCCGCAAGCGTTTGTGATGTGAACAAACCCTTTCTGCCTGTGGAAACAGTCACCTTGGGCCTGTTTTGTTTGGTTTCCGGACAAAAGGCCCACTGCGGGCATGGTGCCGCCCCCGGTTTGTGGCCCGGTGCGGTCAGGTTTCAATCCGAAACAGCCCGGTCTGGGTTGCTGCTATACCCGTTCCGGCCGGATAAGGGTAACCAGCTTCCGCCCATAGTGCGTCCTGCGGGTGCAGGGTTGCCAGGTGACGGAGGACTTCCCGCCCGGGCCGGATCGCGATCAGATTACTTTCCGGCTGCCGAAGCACCATCGTCCACTGCGCCGGATCGGCCGCTTGGTATTCCCGCAGCCAAGGGTGCCTGTCATCCGCCTGCAGCGCGGCGGCTGTTTTAGTGTCCGCAATCAGGATGCCGGGCTTTGACAGGCCCGGAACCTGGCCCAATCCCAGCCAGGGAAGCTCATAGTCATGCCCCGTGTCAGCAACCGTGTTGCGGGGCTCTGTTGCACGCGAACGCGGGCTCCGTGTGGAGCTGCTGGGTGCGGCGGACGCGTGGTGGGCTCTTCGTGTCAGCCCATGCCAACGCAGACCCGTTCCGATCGGGCCTGCTGAGCCTGCCTTCGCGGCTGCTGGTGGCGGTGGGGGTGGCGGAAACGACGCTGGCAGCACCCATGACTCAGGCGAAGATCCGCCGGCCCGCAGCGAGGGCGTCGGTTGTGGGGGTGGGGGTGCTGGAGGTGCTGGGGGTGGGGGCAGCAGCCTGTCTGGGTTACGCGGGTCCGGGATCCCAACCGTCTGACTGAGCGGACTGAACTGGGCTCGGACTGGGCCTAAGGAATGCCAGCCGGTCAGGATTATGCGCCCCCAGGTGGCGGAGGCTGCTTCCTCAGCGGTCTGTGTAAGCGGTTGCTGGCCGGTGGGAACGCTTGCCGCTAGTTGAGTGAGCAGCTCAGGGCTCAAAGCTCCCTGTCCCCCTGGGATCCGGAACGCGCGGACTGGGAATTGTGAGCCATCCGCTTTTGGTTTTGTGTCCGTTGCCAGCAGCCGAAGGTTCTTCGCTGCCGCCGCTTGGAATAGGTCACGCAGCAGGCTGTGCAGCTGCGTGGGGTTCACTGCCGCCTCCAACTGTGTCACAAGCTCCGAATAGTCCGCGATCACCAAGGTTGCCTTAGGCGCGCCGGCCCGCGTGATCCGCTGTAACACATGGATGATCTGGGCGGGGTCCTGGCTTGCTGCCAGGAACGTTTCTGGGCCAAGGGCGGGCGCCGCGCCCAACCAAACCAGTTGCCGGACATCCGAAGTGGCGGTGTCTGAATAGCCGGCAAGATCAGGCTCAACTTGTTGGGGCGTAGTGGCGGTGATCAGCGCCAGCTCCCGCAGCTCCTGATTGACCGTTGGGGGACCAAGAAACAGCACTGGTTTCAGGGGGACAGTTAGCGGTTTGCTGGACCCATCCGCCGGTTCTTCGTAGAGCCCCGCCTGTCCAGGGACCGCTGCGGTTTGCGGCGGCAGCGGGTCCGGGATCTGCTGGCTTGCCTCCGCGGGGGCGCTTGCGGCCGCTTGAATCATGGCAGCAACCCAGGCCGCGGCGTCCGTAACCAAAGCTGTTTGGAACGGGTGGGAGGCCATGATCGCCCGCCCCGGAATGCGCGGTAGTTCCGCAGCTTTAGGTGTTCCTAGCACTTCCAGTGAGTCCTGCGGTTCCGTCACCCGCAGAGCAATTCTCAAATCAAGGGCAGCCCGCAAATCCGCTGGCAAAGCGCCTCCCGACCGTTGGGAGGCCGCAACCAGGTGCATGTCCAAACTGCGCCCCTGGGTGGCCAGGGCGGTTAGTTTACTCAAGTAGTGGGGAAACGTTTCCGCAAGGACACGAAACTCGTCCACCACAATCAGCAAGCGAGGTGGTGGAGCTTCATTGCCGTCACCCGTGAAAGCTTCACGCCACTGTGCCACCGACCGGAAACCCGCGGCTGCGCACGCTTCCTTTCGACGCTGCAGGGCGGCCTCAATGGTGCGCAGCAGCCAGGGCGTGTCCCCAGCCTCTAAATCCGTGAACAGGTGCTCCACGTGCGGCAGTTCAGCTAAATGACCAAGCCCCGCGCCACCCTTGTAGTCAATTAGCACCATTTTCAGTTGTTCCGGTGACGCGCTCAGAGCCAAAGACAGCACTAGCGTGGAAAGTAGTTCACTTTTCCCTGATCCCGTTCCGCCCACAACCAGAGCGTGGGGGCCCGCCTGCGCTAGGTCTGCCACGACTGTTCCTGTGCCGTCTTTGCCGATGGGGGCAGTCAAAGGCTGCCAGCCCGCGCGGCTACCCCGCCAATACTCCTTCACCAGATCTGGGGTGGGGACGCCGGCCAGATCTGTGAAGTCCACTTTGGTCGGCAGCGTTTCCTCCGTCCCAATCAGAGGTCCTACGGCACTGGTCCATCCGGGGCTGCCAACCGAATGGGCCGGTAAGACGGAGGCAACGTTCAAGGGAACGTCAGCCACACTCTCCACCGGGTAGATCGCGCTGCCTGCAGCAGATAGACCCGTAGCAGGAGCAGCAGGGTCTGCCACTTCAGCCGCGTAACCACCGGCAAGCAATTGACCAACGATCCACTGGGCGTAGGCGTGACTGCCCGGCCCCACCACCGCGATTTGCGATCCCAGGGCAATCTCCACGGTGTCGGGGGCACCAGGCCGACGTAAAACCCGCACTGAGGTTTGCTGGCCGCTACTGATCCGGTTCCCCCCGGACCCGCGTGTTCCCGCTTCGTCTTTCCCCGTCCCGTCTTTGCTTGTGGTGTAGTTTCCGGCCCGGGCGGTCAAGACAAGCAGTAAGGCGGCCTCCGTGAAACGTGCCCACCGCTGCCCCCGCGCCCACAGGAAACTCCCAGCAACCACAGTCGCTATGGCTGCGAGCACCCACAGGACAACCGGGGAGGGCACCATTCGCCAGAGGAAACCAATCAGCATCAACGGCAAAATGAACCGAGTAACACGCAGCAGACCCGGGCCGGAACGGGGCCCAACTTCTTTCACCGGCCAGTTCAGGCTGGTGGGGCGGGCCGTCACCAGCCAAACGCTGGAGCCCATGCGGACCTGGGAGGTACGGCGCAGAAACAGACGTTTCCGCAAACCCCCAACGCTTTGATGTTTGGGACGCAGCTCGCCTACTCGCCCCCGCGCGGCCCCTTCCAGGGCCCTACTGGCCTTAGAACCGGGCTTAGATCTGGGCTCAGAGCTATGCGGCGCGTTTCCAGGCTGTGGAACATGGACCTGGCAGAAAATGCGTGACAGGTAAGGGTCCGCCAGCCCGTCCCGCCCGCGTCCCACCACCCAACCGTCCACCAGTGGCAGAACGCCGCCCGCGTCCGGCCCTTGAACACACTGCAAGTGGTAAGCAGAACGCAGGGCCCGCGCCGCAACAGACTCCGTCGCCGAACCCGCTGAGCTAGCGGACGGCCCCGTGGACAGGCCCGCAGACAGGCCGGCAGACAGTCCGGCAGACGGGCTTGAGTTTTGCCTGTCAAGGCGGACTGATTCCGGGGCGGTAATAACGGTCATTACCCCACCCTCGTCCTCGTCAGCCGCGCAACCAAGCGGAACTTTGCAGGCTGGGGAAGGGAACTAGCCGGGCCGGTCTGTGCAAAAAGTGGAACAATAGCTGCATGACCGAAAACTTGCAGGACCAGCCACACGTTTCCCCCACTGTGACCCCTGACGATGCGGCAACGGTGCCGGATGACGTTCTGGAACGCTGGCGGGAACTGGCCGCCCTAGTTGAACAGGCTCGCAGTGCTTACTACGACCGGGATGAGCCAACCATTTCGGATGCGGAGTACGACCAGTACTTCCTGGAAATTCAAGAGATTGAAGCCCGCTACCCCCAGTTGGCTGTTGCGGACTCACCCACTCAAACTGTTGGGGGAGCAGCCCAAGCCGCTTTCACTCCCGTGGCTCACGCTCAACAAATGATGAGCCTGGACGACGTGTTCTCCCTGGACCAGGTTGCCCAGTGGGAGGGGCGCATGCACCGCCTGCTGGAAGACACGGACGTCACCAGCACGGCGGAAGTGAAGGTTGACGGTTTAGCGGTCAATCTGCGCTACGAAAATGGGGTCCTAGTTCAAGCCTCAACGCGTGGGGACGGGTTTGTGGGTGAGGACGTCACGGCCAACGTGCTCACCATCAAATCCATCCCTCACCGGCTGGCAGGTGAGCCTGCCAAGGCCGGCACGTTCCCGAACTCGATTGAGATTAGGGGAGAGGTCTACTTCCGCATCGCCGACTTCAACCGAGTTAACGAGGAACGCGTGCGAAACGATGAGCGTCCCTTCGTCAACCCGCGCAACGCAGCCGCAGGCTCCCTGCGGCAGAAGGACCCGGCGGCAACCGCGAGGCGTCCCCTGTCGTTCATGGCCCACGGTTTAGGTGCGGTGGACTGGCCGAATGAGGACGGTGCTATGCCGACCACCCAGTCCGGCTGGTACCGCTTGTTCGCCAAATGGGGAGTCCCCATTTCAGAGGTCACCATGAAGGTGACAAACCTGGAAGAAATGACCGCCGCCATCGACAAGATCGGGGAGTTGCGCGCCGGGTTCGACCACGAGATTGATGGGGTCGTCTTCAAAATTAACGACTTGGCCGCACAGGCTGCCTTGGGGGCAACCTCGCGCAGTCCAAGGTGGGCGGTGGCGTACAAGTTCCCACCCGAAGAAGCGTTCACCCGGCTGCTGGACATTCAAGTGCAAGTTGGGCGCACCGGGCGGATCACGCCGTTCGCTGTGTTTGAGAAAGTGCTTGTTGCCGGCTCTAACCTGCAGCACGCCACCTTGCACAATGAGCAGGAAATTGGGCGCAAAGGCGTGCGCATCGGGGATCTGATCGTGGTCCGCAAGGCGGGGGACGTGATCCCGGAGGTCGTTGGGCCCGTAGTCGCCGACCGCGACGGCAGTGAACGCGTGTTTGAGATGCCCACCCACTGCCCGTCTTGCGGGACGCTGCTTGCCCCCGCCAAAGAGGGGGACGTGGACCTGCGGTGCCCGAACGCAGCTGGCTGTCCCGCCCAAATCACGGAGCGCCTGATCCACGTCGGCTCCCGCGGTGCACTAGACATTGAGGGACTGGGCAGTGAGGCCGCAGCCGCCCTCACCCAACCCGAAATGGGACGCAACCTAGCCGTGCTTGCACTGGTTTCTGGGCGGGAAGTGTTCCTGGAGGACGGCACTGCCCTCAGTTTTGCGGGCCAAGACGAACTGTCACACGGTGAACTGTTCGAAATGGCGGAGGTCCTGCTGCCCGGACCGCAAATCCCGGTCATGCATTCAGCGGAGAAACTGTTCGCGCTTACTGCCGAGGACGTGAAGGATGTGTTCGTGTGGCGGGCTGTGCGCCAAAAAGGTGTCCCAACGGGGGACGTTCAGGCGGTTCGCTACTTCTGGTCCACCGCCTGGAAACGTGCCAGCGGCAAAATGGTTCCCACAGACAGTCGTCCCAGCAAGAACCTGCTAGAAATGCTGGGCCAACTTGAGGCCGCTAAAACCCAGCCGCTGTGGCGTTTCCTGGTTGCGTTGTCGATCCGCCACGTGGGGCCAACAGCCGCGCAAGCACTCGCCAGCCGCTACCGGTCCGTGGACGCAATTGCGGCTGCAACCCCGGAAGACCTGGCGGACACGGATGGGGTCGGCAAAGTCATTGCGGACTCCGTGCACAACTGGTTCCGGGTCGACTGGCATCAGGCGATTGTGGACGCTTGGCGGGCCGATGGGGCCGTGTTGGACGATGGGGAAATGCCGGGCGGCGCGGTCCCCCAAACTTTGGAGGGCGTCACGGTCGTCATTTCGGGTGCCATGCCCGGCTATGACAGGGAGGAAGCGAAAGAGGCCGTTGTCGCACGCGGCGGGCGTGCTGCCTCCTCAGTTTCCAAGCGCACCGCAGTTGTCATTGCTGGCCCCGGCGCGGGCTCCAAAGTGGCTAAAGCCGAATCTTTAGAAGTCCCGGTTGTCGCAGAAGACAAGTTTGCCCTACTGCTTGAAGGCGGGGTGCAAGCCGTCCTCGGCAATTAGCCGGGCTTCACCCATTCCAGCTTGCGGCAGGAGTGCGGTTTCACGGCGAATGCGTGTGCGTTGGAGGCAATCGGAGTGCGGTGGAGCTAATGCGTACGCTCAGGGACCTGCCCCAGCGTGTGCCCACCAGCTCCAACTACTGCCCATGAGCTCCAACCCACACGCATTGTTTGCACACGGTGTCCAGCGTGAAGCAACGGGGGCTCAACCGCGGCTAAACAACCCATTCCATGGGGCTTAAGATCCGCTCCAGGATCCGTTTCGGCCAGGGCCGGCTCATCCACTCTTCCAAAGTGAGTGGGCGGGCGGTTGTCAGGTCGTTCGCAAAAATGGTTTCCATGGTGCTCGCGAACTCGGGGGAGTCAATCTGCATGGTGACCTCGTAGTTCCCCATCAGGGACAAACGGTCAAAGTTAGCCGTGCCCACAATGGACCTATAGCCATCCGCGGTTACTGTCTTAGAGTGGATCATGGCGTGCTGGTACAACCAGATTTCCACGCCCTCCTTCAATAGTTTCCCGTAGTAGGGGCGGGCCACCCAGTCCGCCAGAATATGGTTCGAATATTCGGGGATCAAAACGCGCACCTTGACACCCCTACGGGCTGCACGCACCAGTTCCCGCATGATCTCTTTATCTGGAACAAAGTAGGCGGTGGTGATTTCCAGGTTCTTTTTCGCCCGGCGGAATGCGTCCAGATACTGTCCGCGCACCGGGTACAACAGGTGGGAAGGCAGATTGAAAGCGGCCGTGATCTGGTCATCCCAGGGCAGGCGGCCCAGGTCCGGCAGCGCAGGTTGGCGCCGGGAGCGGTGGGTGTTCCAGAATTCTGAGGACCCCACGCACAAAAGGTCAACGGCTGGACCTTCAATGCGGATGTGCGTGTCCCGCCATTCCGTCCCGAAATCGTCCCCAATGTTGAAGCCGCCAATGAAACCGACCTTGCAGTCAGCGACCAGCACTTTGCGGTGCGTGCGGCCGGTGCGGCGCAGGTTCCCCGAAAACAGTCCCCGCCGCACTTCAGCTAGGCGGTGCACGTGCAGGTTGGGGTGCTTCTTGAACACTTTGAATAACGGGTGGGACATGAAGGACCCCAGACCGTCGTACACGATGTAAACCTGGACCCCGCGGTCAGCCGCCCGGTACAGGGCCTCTTTGAAGGCGTGGCCGGAAGCGTCCGAACGCCACACGTAGGTTTCAAAGAAAACAGTTTCTTTAGCCTGGTCAATCGCGTCCAGCATCGCCTGGTACAGGCTTTCACCTTCCGTGTAGGTGGTGATCGCGTTGTCCGCTACCACGGTTTCCACGGGCGGTAGGGCGGGGAATCCTTGTCGGCCCCCGGGCACGCGTTCTTTCCGCACCCGGTCCACTGCGTACACGGTGGCGATCGCACCCAGTTGTGCAACCACCGTGGTAATCCCACCAACTTTGGCAACCCTTTTTGCTAAAGCCATGCGGCCTCGTCCCCGCGGCCGAGCGGACTTGTGGCCGGACTTGCGGCCCGATGTTTGCCCCTGCCCGCAGGGGCAGCAGGATTCGCTTTGCCCAGTCATGACCGTAAGCTTATCGCAGCCGCCCGGCACGCACGCGGTACACTGCTTGCATGACAAACATTTCGCCGGCCGAGGTTGCCCGTTTGGGGCAAATGTCTCGGATCAATCTTTCAGATGAAGAGCAGGCCAGGTTCGCCGCTGACCTTTCCCAGGTTGCCAGCGTCGTTTCCGCAATTAAGCAGGCACCCAGTGCCGACCTGCCGCCCACGTACTATGCGACCACGCTCGTGAATGTGATGCGTGAGGACGTGGTTGGCCCCGTCTTGGACCGGGACGAAGTGCTTGCCGCCGCCCCGCAGGCGGAAGCTGGAATGTTTGAGGTCCCGCAGATTCTGGAGGAAGACTAATGAGCTCCTGGTTGAAGAAAAGTGCGGCGGAACTGTCCCGCGCCCTGCAGGCCGGGGAAGTGACAGCCACTGAACTGACGCAGGCTTCATTGGACCGCATCGCGGACCTGAACCCGACCCTGAACGCGTTCATCACGGTTGACGCGGAAGGTGCGCTGGCAACCGCGGCTGAGGTGGACCGGATCCGGGCTGAGGGTGGGGGCTTGCACCCCTACGCCGGGATCCCCATTGCCATCAAAGACAACATTGTGACGGAAGGGCTGCAGACGACGGCGGCCTCCAAAATCCTGGAAGGCTGGGCGCCACCCTACGATGCGACGGTTATCGCACGTCTGAAGGAAGCCCTCGTCCCGATTGTGGGGAAAACGAACCTGGACGAGTTCGCAATGGGTTCCACCACGGAAACTTCCGCTTTTGGTACCACCCTGAACTCTTGGGACACGTCCCTGGTTTCTGGGGGGTCCGGCGGCGGCTCAGCAGTGGCAGTGTCGTCTTACATGGTGCCGTGGGCGCTGGGGTCAGACACGGGTGGTTCAATTCGTCAGCCCAGTTCCTTCACGGGCACGGTCGGCGCCAAACCAACTTACGGCGCGGTTTCCCGCCACGGGGCAATTGCCCTGGGGTCCTCACTGGACCAGATTGGTCCGGTTGCGCGCGTGGTTGCTGACGCGGCAGTACTGCAGGACCTGATTTCGGGTCACGATCCGAAGGATGCGACCAGCCTGCCCCAGGGGCCCAGCCAGTTGGAACAGGTCGTGGAAGAAACAAGCATGGCCTCCGCTAAGGGCCTGCGTGTTGGGGTGGTGGACCAGTTCGCCTCCGAAGGGGCCGACCCCGCCATCCTGGCTAACTTCGAAGCGACTCTGGACGACTTGCGGCAGGCGGGGGCTGAAATTGTTCCCCTGTCCCTGCCGTCCCTGGAGTACGCCTACCACGTGTACTACATCGTGATGAGCGCGGAAGTGTTCTCTAACTTGGGTCGCATGGATGGGGTTCGGTTTGGCCAGCGGTTCTTGCCGGAAGATCAGGCACCAACCGCAGCTGAAATGACGGCAACCACCCGCGCTGAAGGTTTGGGGTATGAAACGAAACGGCGAGTGCTGTTGGGGGCGTGGACGCTGAGCCACGACCAGCATGACGACTATTACATGGCCGGCCTGCGGACCCGCACCCTGATCGCAAACGAAATGCGGGAAGCATTCCAAAAAGTTGACGTGATCCTTTCCCCAACTACCGCTTCGGTGGCTTACCCGGTGGGTCTGGACATTAGGGATCCCCTAGCAATGGGCATGCTGGACGCGGCAACTATCCCAGCGAACCTGGTGGGTGCGCCTGCCGCGTCGGTCCCGACGGGCGTGAACCAGGATGGCCTACCTACAGCCGTTGAGGTTCTGGCAGCCCCCAGGGGGGACGCAACCGTTTACAAGGTGGCGGCCCTGGTCGAAGAATTAGGTAAGACGCGGGTCGTAACGCCCCCGTGGCACGTTAAGTAAGGGATCGGTAGAAGAAAATGAGCAAGTTGAGTTACGAAGAAGCTACCGCCAAATACGACCCTGCCCTAGGGATTGAAGTCCACGTGGAACTGGGGACGGACTCCAAGATTTTCGATGCCGCCCCCAACACGTTCGGCGGGGAACCTAACACGAACATCACGGAAGCATCCCTTGGTTTGCCTGGCGGCATGCCAGTGTTCAACCGGAAGGTTTTGGAATCCGCGGTCCGCCTCGGTTTGGCGTTGAACTGTGAAATTCCGGAAGTCACTTCCTTTGCCCGGAAACATTATTTCTATCCGGACCTGCCGAAGGCATACCAGATTACGCAGGCGGAAGATCCAATTGCGCAAAATGGTTTTGTCGACGTGGAATTGGAAGATGGGGAAGTGTTCCGCGTTGACATTGAACGCGCTCACATGGAAGAGGACGCCGGTAAGAACACGCACCTGGGTGGCGCTGCGGGCCGGATCCATGGTGCTGACCGGTCCTTGGTTGACTACAACCGATCTTCTGTACCGTTGATTGAAATTGTTTCCCGCCCCATCACGGGGGTGGG
>CAYFVT010000012.1:18721-31574 GCA_964346705.1 uncultured Actinomyces sp.
ACCGATCTTCTGTACCGTTGATTGAAATTGTTTCCCGCCCCATCACGGGGGTGGGGGAGCGCGCCGCAGAGGTGGCCGCCGCTTACGTTGAAACTCTGCGTGACATTTTCCGGGCCCTGGAGATTTCTGAGGCCCGCATGGAACGCGGTAACGTGCGTGCCGACGTGAACGTGTCGCTGCGGGCCAGCGCGGACGATCCGCTGGGGACGCGGACGGAAACGAAGAACCTGAACTCGTTCCGCTCCATTGAACGTGCCGTCCGCTCCGAGGTAGCCCGGCAGGCTGAGGTTCTGGATGCGGGTGAGTCCGTGGTACAGGAAACCCGCCACTTCCATGACGAGGACGGATCCACCTCTTCCGGTCGCCCCAAGTCTGATGCGGATGACTACCTGTATTTCATTGACCCGGACTTGCCCCCGGTCCATCCGGACCCGCAGTGGGTGGAGGGCTTGCGCGCGTCACTGCCCGAAATGCCTGCTGCCCGGCGTCGCCGCCTGCATGAGGCGTGGGGCTTCAGTGACCTGGAAATGCGGGACGTAGTGAACGCGGGCGCCCTGGACCAGATTGAGGCCACGGTCGCCGCGGGAACCACGCCGGCAGCCGCCAGGAAATGGTGGATGGGTGAACTTGCCCGCTACGCGAACACGCAGGGGATCAGCCTGGAAGAAGTTCCAGCAACCCCAGCCCACGTCGCTTCCCTGCAAGCCCTGATTGATCAGGGGCGCCTGAATGACAAGGTGGCGCGGAAAGCACTTGAGGGTGTGCTCGCGGGTGAGGGCGACCCGGAACAGGTTGTGGCAAGCCGCGGGTTGGAGGTTGTCTCCGATGACGGTGAACTCACGGTCATCATTGATGGGGTCCTGGAGGCGAACCCGGACGTGGTGGAAAGAATTAAGGGCGGCAAGGTCGCAGCAGTTGGCGCTCTTGTTGGTGCGGTGATGCGCGAAACCCGCGGTCAGGCTGACGCGGCGAAAGTGCGGGAACTGATTGGGCAGGCCCTGGGTATCTGACCAGCATCCGCGTGCAGGTGGGGCGGGCAACGGACCAGTGCAGACCCGTTGCCCGCTGACTCCTGCAGAATCTTGGCCCGCAGGCGCCGGGCAAACCTGATTGGCCCAGTTTTCGTTGGGCTAGTTTTCGGGGGAAGAATTTACGAGGGCGCCACAGGCTGCCGGGGCCCCCGCGAAGTGGCCTAATAACTTGAGACTAGAAGAGTAGTTGGAACAACAACCAAAGATGGGAATGAACTAAGAATGGCAATTTCGCCTTCGTACACCGCTTCTTACCGGGTCCTGGTCGATGAGGGCCAGGCGAACGTGGCAGACATTGTGGATGTGGTCAGCCAAACTGGGGCCGCAATCAAGGGGCTGGACGTGGCGGAGGTGGAAGAAGGCCACCAGATGCGTATCGACATGACTCTGGACTTGCGGGATTCTAAACACCGCCGCAAAGTGCGGAAAGTGTTGGAGAACACGGCTGGGGTTGCGGTGGAGAGCATTGCCGACCAAACCTTCCTGGACCATATTGGCGGCAAACTGGCGGTTGCTTCCCGCGCGCCTCTGCGTGACCGGGATGATTTGTCCCGCATTTACACCCCTGGGGTGGCGCGGGTGTGCCAGTCGATTGCGGACACGCCCTCGAAAGCTCGCCTGCTCACCATGAAAGCGAACACGGTTGCCGTTGTCACGGATGGGACGTCCGTGCTGGGAATGGGGGACATTGGGCCGGAGGCTGCCCTGCCTGTCATGGAAGGTAAAGCCGTCCTGTTTAAGCACTTCGGTGGCGTGGACGCGTGGCCGGTCGTGCTGGACACGAAGGATACGGAAGAAATCATCTCCATAGTTAAAGCGCTGGCACCCGCTTATGGGGGGATCAACTTGGAAGATATTTCCGCCCCCCGCTGCTTCGAAATTGAGCGGCGCCTGAAGGAAGAGTTGGACATTCCTGTCTTCCACGACGACCAGCACGGCACCGCCATTGTGGTTCTGGCAGCCCTGTTGAACGCGCTGCGGGTGGTGGGGAAGAAGATGGAGGACCTGCGCATCGTTGTTTCGGGTGTGGGTGCAGCGGGCTTTGCGATTATTACGCTGCTGGAGGCGGCCGGTGCAACCGACATTGTGGGCTACGGGCGGGACGGGGCCCTTAGCCGCGACCTGGTGACGGATGACTGGAACCCGGACCGGGCCCGGTTGGCGGAAACCACGAACCCGCGCCTAGTTAAGGGCAGCCTGCAAGAAGGGTTGAAGGATGCCGACGTGTTCATTGGGGTTTCGCGCGGCAACATTCTGACCGCTGATGATGTTGCGACCATGGCTAAGGACGCAATCGTGTTCGCCCTGGCCAATCCGACACCGGAAGTGGACCCGAACCTAGCGCGCAAGTATGCGGCGGTGGTGGCAACTGGTCGGTCGGATTACCCGAACCAGATCAACAACGTGCTGGCCTTCCCAGGCTTGTTCCGCGGGGTGCTGGACGCTCACGCCTGCCAGATAACGACGGAAGTGTTGCACGCTGCGGCGGAGGCGATTGCGGGGGTAATTGCTCAGGACGAGCTTTCCCCCAACTACATTATTCCCGGCGTGTTCGACGCTCGGGTTGCTCCGGCAGTGGCGCACGCAGCGAAAAAAGCGCTGGTGGGGGCGTCCACGGTTGCGATTGCAGCCCAGGAGGACACGAACGTGGAGGACTCCGGGATCATCATCCCCCTGGACAGCTAGTACGACTAGCTCAGGCCGCCTAGGACTTGGGCGACCAGGATTTTACCGACCATGGCGGCTGGGTACACCAGGGCGTAGCCTAGGGCGACGCGGGGGTCATCCCCGGTCCTGCTGTTCGCGAAGGCTAGGACAGCGGGCTGGGTTTGTGCCCCCGCCAGCACGCCCGATAGTTGGGTGCCACCCATGTGCATGACCCAACGCATTGTGGTGTACATGCCTACCGCCAGGATCAGGGTGATCATGACCCCCAGCAGGAAGATACTCACCCACATGCCGGAGGCGAAAGCCTGCACAATTTGGCTGCCAGCCACGGTTCCCGCTTGGGCTAGGAAGATGAGTAGTCCCAGTTCTATCAGCACCTGGTTCGCGGTGAACGGGACGGCGGTGATCAGGGGGCCGATGCGGCCGATCTTGCCGAAAATCAGGCCAACGATCAGGACGCCGGCGGCGGCACCAATACTGAATTTATCCCCACCGGGCAGTGGGATGGGCACCATTCCCAGCAGGATGCCCAGAACCATTCCTAGGCTTAACCCGATCGGGTTAATGTCGGACAGGCCGCGGGCTGAGTCCCCGAAGAACTTGGTCACATGCTGCATTGAGGACGTAGGGGCAACCACCCGCACCCGGTCCCCCAGTTGTAGCACTAGGTCGGGTTCCCCGACTAGGTCAATGTCACCGCGCCGGACGCGGGAGATGGTCGCTGAGAACCGTTGCGCCAAGTTCAGGGAGCCAATTGCTTTCCCCGCCACTTCCGGGTCGGACACGGTGATGCGCCGAAAGTCTAGGTAACCCCGGTCGCGAATCAGGGAATGGGATGAGCCGTGCCCCAGTTTGAGGGCTATTTTCCCGATCTCTTCTTGCGGGCCCACTACAGTCACCAGGTCACCCTGGTCCAGAGTGTCTGACATTGCGGGGCGGGTAATGGGCCCAACTTCGCCGCGGCGGAGGCGAGAGAACGTGATGGCCCCACCCGAACTTTCGTACAGGTCCCCGATGAACGGGTGGTCGGTGCGTTCCACGCGGATGGTGCGGTTGCTGATGGGGGTGGGGGCGTCGCGGTCTCGTTTCCCGTAAGCCAAAGCAGCCAGGGCGGCCCCCAGCATGCCCAGGACCCCAAACAAGTACGCGATCGAGTAGCCGATGGTTGCGGCACCCGGATCTCCGGAAGCCTCACTTGCCGCCGCTAGGGCTGGCGTGTTGTTTAGTGCCCCCGCGAAAGTTCCTGCGATCGTGGGGACGGACAGGCCGAAGAAGTGGACCCCAACCCAGTACGCGGCGGCCGCTGCCACAATGTAGAGCCCGATTAGGACCGCCATGGGGGCCAGCGCCGTCTTCAAATTGTGGAAGAAGGAGTTGCCGGAGTTCACCCCAATCGCGAAAGCGAACAAGACTAATCCCAGTGTGCCAATGGCTGGTGGCAGTTCCAGTTCTACACCCGACTGGTTCGCCCAGGCAGCTAAGCCGATAGCTGTGAACAGTACGGCAGCGTGGCCCAGGCCCACCCCTTTGACTTTTATTTTGCCGAAAGCCATGCCAATTCCGACAATGACAAACAGGAGCAGGGCAGTGTTGGAAGCGAGAAGTTCGAATATGGGAATCACGCATCGCAGTTTAGTCGCCCGCTAGTGCCCGACTTGGGCGGACGGGACTAGGGGTGCGCCACACTGTGAGACGCACGGCAGAGTGGGAACTGAAACCTTAGTATGGGTCTCGTGCATATCAAGCAGGTAGTTATTCTCGCTTCCGCCCTGGTACTTGTACCCGGGCGTGCGGTTCCTGCTGTCTAAACAGATGGTCCGCACGCCCCTAGCCCCGCCGCCACTTGCGGGGTTTTTTGTTTGGGACAGACACTGCTAAAGGACGGAGATCTTGGGATGACACAAACCGACACACAGGTGATGACGGGGGCGGAAGCGATTGTTCGTTCCCTTGAGGAGCTGGGGGTAGAGGACGTTTTCGGCATGCCCGGTGGGGCGATCCTGCCGACGTATGACCCGCTGATGGACTCGAAGATTCGCCACATTCTGATTCGTCATGAGCAGGCTGCGGGGCATGCTGCTGAGGGTTATGCGATTGCTAGTGGCAAGGTGGGGTGCGCGATTGTCACCTCCGGCCCGGCTGCCATGAACACGATGACGGCCCTGGCGAACGCGAACTTGGACTCCATTCCCATCGTGATCATCACCGGCCAGGTGGGTGCCAGCCTGATTGGGACGGACGCTTTCCAGGAGGCGGACGTGGTGGGCGCATCGATGCCTGTCTCTAAGCACTCGTTCCTGGTGACCGAGGCTCAGGAGATTCCAGCCCGGATTGCTGAAGCGTTCGAAATTGCAAAGACGGGGCGCCCCGGCCCGGTGCTCGTTGACATTACGAAGAGCGCACAGACAGATGAGCTGGAGTTCTCTTGGCCGCCGAAACAGGAACTGCCGGGTTTGCGTGTGCCGGGGAAGCCGTCCTCGAAACAGATCCGCGCTGCCGCGGCAGCGATTGCCGAGGCCGACGCGCCTGTCCTGTACGTGGGTGGGGGAGTGATCCGCGGGGATGCTTCCCAGCAGGTCATGGAACTCATGGAGCTAACCGACGCGCCCGTGGTGACCACGCTGACGGGGCGGGGCGCCATTCCAGATTCCGACCCCCACAACCTGGGGATGCCAGGCATGCACGGCACGGTGGCCGCGGTTGGCGCCCTGCAACGCGCTGACCTGCTGATCACTTTGGGCGCCCGGTTTGACGACCGGGTGACGGGCCGTTTGGACACGTTTGCCCCCAGGGCCCGCGTGATTCACGTGGACATTGACGCCGCGGAAATCTCCAAAAACCGTAAGGCCGACATCCCGATTGTGGGGGACCTGAAACGGGTCGTTGAAGGCCTGAACAACGAACTGCCAAACGTACTGCCCGACAATTACCGGGAAGACCTGTCGGGCTGGTGGCGTTACCTGAACCGGTTGCGGGATTCCTACCCGATGGGGTGGGCGGACCCGGAGCCGGGCTTGCTGGCGCCCCAGCAGGTGCTGACCCGCATTTCCGAACTGTCGGGCCCCGACGCTTACTATGCGACCGGGGTGGGCCAGCACCAGATGTGGGCGGCGCAGTTCCTGGGATTGGAAAAGCCCAGGCACTTCATTTCGTCCTCCGGTCTTGGAACCATGGGCTTTGGTTTGCCTGCCGGAATTGGGGCGCAAGTAGCTAAGCCTGACAACGTGGTGTGGGTGATTGACGGTGACGGCTCATTCCAAATGACTCTGCAGGAACTGGCAACTGCGGTCACTAACGATATCCCGGTGAAAATCGCCCTCATCAATAACACTGTGCTGGGCATGGTGCGGCAGTGGCAGAACCTGTTCTACGGTGAGCGGTATTCAAACACCGACCTGACGCATGGGGAGAACAACGACCAGCAGGTCCCCGACTTTGTGGCCCTGGCCGGTGCGTACGATATTCCCGCCCGCAGGGTGAACAACCAGGACGAAGTGGATGAGGCCATTGAATGGGCGCTCTCTATTACCGACAGTCCGGTTCTGATTGACTTCCGCGTGTCGAAGGATGCGATGGTGTGGCCAATGGTCGCCGCCGGGGTTTCTAATGACGACATCCGCTATGCCAGGGGCATGGCGCCAACGTGGGATGAGGATGAGTGATCATGGCTGAACATCTGCACACCTTGACGGTGTTAGTTGAGAACAAGCCGGGCGTGCTCACCAGGGTTGCTGGCCTATTCGCCCGCCGCGCGTTCAACATTAAGTCTCTGACGGTGGGTGAAACGGAGCGGGCCGACATTTCGCGCATGACCATCATTGTGGATGCGGAGGACGTGCCACTGGAGCAGGTGACAAAACAGCTAAACAAGCTGATCAACGTCCTGAAGGTCGTGGAGCTGGACCCGAAGGATTCGGTGGAGCGGCGCCTGCTGCTACTGAAGGTCACGGCCAATGAGCAGACCCGCACGCCCGTCCTGCAGATCGTGGACTTGTTCCGCGCTCACGTTGTTGACGTGACGAAGGACGTGGTGGTCGTGGAATCGATTGGTTCCCGCTCCAAACTGGAAGCGCTGCTGGAAGCGCTGGAACCCTATGGGGTTAGAGAAATCGTACAATCGGGCGCGGTCGCAGTTTCCCGTGGCCCCCGCTCTTTGACAGACCAATTTAAGGAGAAGTAAATCGTGGCTGAAATGTTTTACGAGGACGACGCGGACCTGGACCTGATCCGTTCCAAGAAGGTAGCGATCATTGGGTACGGCTCTCAGGGGCATGCCCACGCACTGAACCTTAAGGATTCGGGTGTGGACGTGGTGGTGGGCTTGCGCCCGGGCTCCACGTCTTGGGAAAAGGCGGAGGCGGCCGGCTTGGAAGTCGCGGACGTTGCTGACGCGGTTTCGCAGGGTGATGTGGTGATGATCCTGGTCCCGGACCAGCATCAGCGCGGCCTTTACGCCGACGTGATTGAGCCGAACCTGAAGGACGATGCGGCACTGTTCTTCGCCCACGGTTTCAACATCCGGTACGGGTACATTGACCCGGCACCGAACCATGACATTTGCATGGTTGCCCCCAAGGGTCCGGGACATAAGGTGCGCGAATCCTACGAAGAAGGTAAGGGTATTCCGGCGATTGTTGCCGTGGAGCAGGACGCCTCGGGCCAGGCGTGGCCGCTAGCGCTTTCTTACGCGAAGGCGATTGGGGCCACGCGTGCGGGCGTCATTTCCACGACTTTCACGGAAGAAGCGGAAACGGACCTGTTCGGTGAGCAGGCCGTTCTTTGCGGTGGCGTTTCCCAGCTGATTCAAAACGGGTTTGAAGTGCTGACGGAGGCTGGCTACCAGCCGGAGATCGCCTACTTTGAGGTCCTGCACGAACTGAAGCTGATTGTTGACCTGATTTACGAGGGCGGCATCACCAAGCAGCGCTGGTCCGTGTCTGACACCGCCGAATACGGTGACTACGTTTCCGGCCCGCGCGTCATTGATGCCCGGGTGAAGGAAAACATGAAGGCCGTGCTGGAAGACATTCAGGATGGCACGTTCGCGAAGCGTTTCATTGCCGACCAGGATGAGGGCGGCCAAGAGTTTAAGGCGCTACGCACCGAGGGTGAGTCCCACCCGATTGAGGCCACGGGCCAGAGCCTGCGCGCCAACTTCGGTTGGACGCAGGAAGATGGCGACTACGTTGACGGGTCGGCAGCCCGCTAATGACCGCCACTGCTCTGCGGGTAGCAACCATCCCGGGCGACGGCATCGGCAAAGAAGTAACCGATGCCGCCACCCAGGTGCTAACCCGAGTGCTGCAGGATGCGGGTCAGCCCCTGGAACTCACCGAGTTCGACCTGGGCGCTGACCGGCACCTGCGCGACGGGCATGTTTTAGACGCGGCTGACCTGGAAGCCCTGGCCGCTTTCGACGCGATCTTGCTGGGTGCCATTGGGGACCCGCGGGTCACGCCAGGCGTCCTGGAGCGCGGGCTGCTGCTGAAATTGCGGTTCGCGTTCGACCAGTACGTGAACCTGCGACCCTCCAAGCACTACCCGGGTGTGGTGTCGCCTTTGAAGGACCCGGAAGGCATTGACTTCGTCGTAGTGCGTGAAGGGACGGAAGGGCTTTACGTTGGCAACGGCGGTGCCATGCGCGTTGGCACGGACCAGGAAATCGCAACGGAAACTTCCGTGAACACGGCATTCGCCGTACAACGCTTAGTCCGTTACGCGTTTGAACTGGCCGCTGAGCGACGCCAGAAGCTCACCTTGGTCCACAAAACAAACGTGCTGGTGAATGCGGGGGGCTTGTGGCAGCGGACGGTTGACGCCCTCGCCCTCGAATACCCGGGCGTGGCAGTGGACTACATGCATATTGACGCGGCCACGATCCACCTTTTGACCCGCCCGCAGTCGTTCGACGTGATTGTCACCGACAACCTGTTTGGGGACATCATTACGGACGAGGCCGGCGCTATCACCGGCGGTATCGGCTTGGCGGCATCGGGCAACATCAACCCGGAGGGGGCGTTCCCTTCCATGTTTGAACCCGTGCATGGCTCCGCCCCTGACATTGCCGGCCAAGGTAAGGCCGACCCGATTGCCGCCATCGGCTCCGTGGAACTGTTGCTGCGAGCAAAGAACTTCACTGCGGAAGCCAGTCGGGTTGCGGGTGCAATTGAGGCGGACATGCAATGGCGTGCTGACCACCCGGCCGAAGCCGCCCAACGCGGCACCGTAGCTGTGACGCAAGCGGTGCTCGACGCCCTCCAGTAAAACCGGCACCAGCGTCTCTCTCATTTCCCTAACCGACCAGCAGGAAGAACCATGGAACAGAACACTCCGCCCGAACCGTCCCCTTTGCAGGCTGAAGTTTCGGCTCAGGTACTACCTGATGCCGATCAAGCGGCAGCCCTGTTCCCGGTGACGGTGAATGCGGAGCCCGCAACCGAGCAGGAGCACGCGCAGTACATGGAGCAACTCCGGTTCGGCGAAGTGTTTGGCGACTACATGGCTGTCATGGACTGGACAGAAGATGACGGGTGGCAGGATCGCCGTGTGGTGCCCTTCGGTCCCCTCGCTCTGTCCCCAGCTGCCGCGGTCCTGCACTATTCCCAGGAAATTTTTGAAGGGCTGAAAGCCTTCCGCTGGGGGGATGGTTCGGTGTGGACGTTCAGGCCGGGATTCAACTCGGCCAGGTTGAACCAGTCGGCCCGGCGCATGGCCATGCCCGAAGTGTCCTTGGACGACTTCATTGGTTCGCTAGTGCAAATGGTGCGGGCGGACGAACGTTGGGTGCCGGACGCGCCGAACACCAGCCTCTACTTGCGCCCGTTCATGATTGCCGACGAACCGTTCTTAGGGATCCGCCCAGCAAAGAAATTCCTGTATGCGGTAATCTCTTCGCCCGTCGGATCGTTCTTCAAGGACGGGTTGAACCCGGTGTCAATTTATGTCGCAACCGACTTCCACCGTGCCGCTCCCGG
The DNA here is from genome assembly GCA_964346705.1 of uncultured Actinomyces sp. Taxonomy (GTDB): domain Bacteria; phylum Actinomycetota; class Actinomycetes; order Actinomycetales; family Actinomycetaceae; genus Scrofimicrobium. Next base: position 28,395 of record CAYFVT010000012.1, read on the forward strand.
CGGCACGGGCGCCGCGAAGACCGGCGGTAACTATGCAGCCTCTCTGCTACCCCAACGCCTTGCGGCGGAGAAGGGGTACGAGCAAGTCTGCTACCTCGACGCCCACACCAACCAGAACCTAGAAGAACTGGGTGGCATGAACGTCTTCGCCGTTAAAGCTGACGGCAGTGTCATCACCCCGAAACTCACGGGCACCATCCTGGAAGGCGGCACGCGTGGCGCCATCATCCAACTACTTCGGGACCGCGATATTCCAGTGGAAGAAACAACCATTCCCCTGGAATGGTTGAAGGAGCAGATTGAGGCAGGCGAAATCACTGAAATGTTCGCCTGTGGTACCGCCGCTCTAGTCACCCCGATTGGTCGTTTAGGTGGGGAGGGGTTCGACCTGCACCTGGAAGGCACCGAGACCGCGGACATGCTGTACAAGCAGCTGTCCGGCATCCAACGGGGAACGGCTCCCGACCCGCACGGGTGGATGTACCAACTGGTCTGAAATCGCTTCCGGGCTTAAGAGTTCCGCCCGGATCCGCTAGGACGTGGCCCGCCCGCAGATTCCGTTTGCGGACACAAGACCTTCATATGACGTTTGCACACGAGCGTGAGTTGACGGCGCAACGGGGCCGGCAAGTGGAGGTCGTCCAGACCTGTTAGTGGGCTCTCCCGTTGCCGGGGCTTACGGGACGGAGCATTGGGCGAGTGAGCCCGTGCCACCCACCAGTGCTGGACCGTCTTGGTCGCGCAGGAACAGTGCCTCACCGCGGTTGACGGTGGTTTCACCGTCGCGGGTGATGACTTGAACCTGACCTTCCAGGCCGATGAGAATTCGCGGCCCCGCGCCCGGTAAGGGGATGGGATTGGAGCCCGCATCTTCCGTGGTGCCCGGCCGGGCGACGGTGAGCTCGAAGTCCTCGACGGGGGAACGGAACCTGTCTACGCCAGGCGTGGGGTGTTCAGGGGCAATACGGGTTGGGGGGAAGCCGTCGAACAGGGCTGTTTCCATGAAAAGGTCCACGTCAACGTGTTTGCTGGTCAGTCCCGCTCGGACAACGTTGTCGGAGTTCGCCATGATTTCTAGTCCCAGGCCCTGCTGGTAGGAGTGGACAATGCCCGTGGGGGTAAACAGTGTTTCGCCGGGCTGCAGGTGAACGTGGTTCATCAGGAACGCGACCAGGATGCCCGGGTCGCCGGGGAAGGTTTCTTGCAGGCGGACCATCGTCTGATCGATGAACGGCTCAGGTGAAGTGCCGGTTGCCAGGCGCCGGGCGCAAGCGGCGCTGAACTGCGTTACCTCTTCAGCTGTTGGTCCGTCCTCGGGGTCCATCACCCACTGCACTACGGGCCGCACGCCCCGCCCTGTTGCCAGTAGCAGGCGGCGGTTCAGGCGCGTCGCTAGCGGGTCGTCTAACCCTTCAAGCCTTTCCCGGGCAACCCGGCGGACAACGAAGCCGGCTAAGGCATCGAACTCAGTTAGGGCATAGAGCATTTCGGGTTTGTGGGTGGCGTCCTTGTAGACGCGGCTGCGGTCCTCCAGTGGGATTCCGCGAGCATTTTCCACTTCAAACCCGTTGCGCGCTTGGTTCCGGCCCGGATGCACCTGCAAGGACAGGGGGAATGCGGGGGCTATAAGTTTCACCAGGTAGGGCAGCTCATCACCCAACATGAACCGGGTTGAAGGACCCAGAAACACTTTCGGATCTGCGCTGATCTCGGCACGCAGGTCTGACCCCGTGTCTAGTTCGGCGGAGCCCAGGGGATGCGCGCCGAACCAGAGCTCAGCCACCGGCTGGCCGGTTTCTTCCTGGCCCGTGAATTCGGGTATCAGGCTGGTTGAACCCCAGTCGTGGTGCTTACTTGTTCCCTTCAAACGGTGCATACCCCGACCCTAGCCCGCAGAATGCGCCCGCGCGGGTTACCGCCAGCGGGGGACCACCTGACTAATGTCCCGCACTGCTCCCTTGGAGGCGGATGTGGCCGTCATGCCGTAAAGCTTCAAGGCGTCAGACACGTGGCGGTCGCGGTCCTTCGGCGTCCACGGGTGCTCCCGCTTCTGCTGAGCCAAACGCCGTTTCTCCAGTTCAGCGTCCGAGACGTCCAAGTGCAGGCTGCGCTCGTTCACGTCAATAACTATCTTGTCGCCCTCTTCAATTAGGGCAATGTTCCCCCCGTGAGCGGCCTCGGGGGACATGTGGCCAATGGAAATGCCGGACGTGCCGCCGGAGAAGCGGCCATCCGTAATTAGGGCCACCTCTTTGCCCAGGCCTCGCCCTTTGATGAATGAGGTCGGGTACAGCATCTCCTGCATTCCGGGGCCCCCGGACGGACCTTCGTAGCGGATGACCACCACGTCACCAGGGTTGATCTGCTTGGTCAGGATCTTGTCAATGGCTTCGTCTTGGGACTCCATGACGCGGGCGCGCCCCTCAAAGTGGAACAGGGACGGGTCAATCCCAGCGGACTTGATGATGGCGCCTTCGGGGGCCAGGTTCCCGTACAGGACAGTGAGGCCGCCCGACTTCAGGTAGGCGTGGTCAACGTCGCGGATGCATCCGCCTGCCGCGTCCGTGTCCAAGTCAACCCACTGGTTGTCTGTAGAGAACGCTTCGGTGGTGCGCTTGTTACCGGGTGCCGCATGGAAGCGTTTCAACGCTTCTTCGGAGGCCTTGCCGCCGCGAACGTCCCACTCATCCAACCAACCCTGCAGGTCGGGGGAGAACACGGAATGAACGTTTTTCCGCAGCATCCCGGCGCGGTTCAGCTCTCCCATCAGGGCGGGGACGCCGCCGGCCCTGTGCACGTCTTCCATGTGGTAGTCGTTATGGTTCGGGGCGACCATGGCGAGTGTTGGGATCTCATCCCCGATCTGCCCAATGTCGGTCAGGTCGAAGTCAATGTCGCCTTCGCGGGCTGCCGCCAGAATGTGCAATACCGTGTTGGAGGAGCCACCCATCGCCATGTCCAGTGCCATCGCGTTCCAGAACGCGTCCTTGTCAGCCACGTTGCGGGGTAGAACCGAGTCATCGTCATGGTTGTAGTAGCGGTCGCACATGCGGACAATCTCATGCCCCGCCTCTATGAACAGGTCCTTGCGGGCAACGTGCGTGGCCAGGGTGGAGCCGTTGCCAGGCAGGGCTAGGCCGAGGGCTTCGGTCAGGCAGTTCATGGAGTTCGCCGTGAACA
>CAYFVT010000013.1:0-31415 GCA_964346705.1 uncultured Actinomyces sp.
TAGCAACCAGCGCCTGTCGCCCTCTTTTCACCGCCTCGTGTTCACGGGTCCCCAGGTCAATCTGACTCGGCCCTGAAGGGCCGAGCTTGCTGCTCTTAGACTTGGCTGGCTGCCAGGGTTAGGCTGCGTTGGGTGGGTTGACTGCCACCTGTAGTTCGTGGCCGCGTTTGGCTATGTTTATGGCGGCGTTAGTGTCAGCGTTCATGGTTGTCCCACATTTTTGGCAGGTGAACGTGTCTTGTTTGGGTCTGTTCTTCCTGCTTACGTGTCCGCATACGTGGCAGGTTTGACTGGTGTATGCGGGGTTAATGAATGTGACGGGGACTCCTTCACGTTGAGCTTTGTAGGTGATGTAGTCCCCTAGCTGACGGAAAGCCCAGGAATGCATTGTTGGTCGGTGTTGCGCTCGGTGCCGTACCCGACTGCGGATTCCTGTTAGTTCTTCTAACACGATTCCTCTGCCGGTGCGTTTGGCTTCACTGACTATGCGTTTACTGATCTGGTGGTTAGTGTCTTTTATCCACCGGGTTTCTTTTCTTCTACGTTTCTTGAGTAAGCGTTTCGCGCTTTTGGTTCCCACCCGTTGTAGGTGTTCCCGTAGGCGCCGGTTGTGTTCTCTCCTGTCTTTGATTGGTTTACCGTTGACGAATGATAGGTCTTGACCCGTGTTGGTGGCGAGGGTAGCGACCCGGTTGATTCCTAGGTCCACCCCGATTGTCCCTTCAGTTTTGATGGGTGCGGCTTCTTCCTGGTCGATGGTGGCGATCAGGTAGAGTTTCCCATCTTCCAGTTGGAGGGTGGACTGCCCTTGCCGGCTGTTTAGCTGTTCAAGGTGTTTGTCCCACCCCGTGTAGGGGACAGTTATGCGCCCTGGTTTCCCGTTCCCCGTGTCGTGGACCCAGATACTGACTTCACGGTCTTTTAGTCGCCAGGTGAGCATCCGGTCATCGTAGGGTTGGGAGGAGTGGGGTGTGAACCTGATAATGGTTGCTTCCGCTTTGGCTCGTCTTTCACTTCCCGGGGCACCTCTTCGCCCGTTACGGATGTTGGCCCGGTGGGTTTTGTAGGCTTCAGCCACTTTCTTTATGACCAGGATGGTGGCCTGAGCCCCTCCTAGTAGGGGTTTGATTTCCCCGTACACGAGTTTTTGGAGGTCGTAGAAGCGGTGTACTCCACGCTGTTTAACGGTTTGGGAAACTTGGTTGGCTGCCTGGTTCACTTTCACCAGCGTGGTAGTGAGGGCGTGCGCCTGAGTTTCGGTGGGTAATAGTTTTACCCGAACAACCGTTTTCATACAAGCATTCTACCACACTTGGCCTGTATACTACCTGGTATGGCTAGATGGGAGTTCGACCCTAATGTCCGTAGGGGTCGTAGTGTTGTGACGGACCTTCATGTTCACTTGGTCTTTGTCACTAAGTATAGGCGGGCGGTGTTCACTCCCAGCATCCTGGACACGTGCGAGTCATCTATGAGGAAAGTGTGTGAGGACAGTGGGGCCACACTCGATGAGTTCAACGGGGAAGCCGACCATGTACACCTGCTGGTGCGCTACCCACCAACTGTGCGCCTATCAGACCTGGTGAACAGCCTCAAAGGAGTATCCAGCAGACTCATCCGCCGAGACCACCCCAAAGAAGTACAACAAATGCTGTGGGGGAAACACTTCTGGTCCCCCTCCTACTTCGCTGCCAGCGCTGGCGGAGCACCCCTAGAAATAGTCAAGCGATACATCCAAGACCAGAAGACACCCCAACCACGCCTTTCCTCCCGGCCCTGAAGGACCGGGATTCCAGGCGAAAGACTGTTGAACTGCGTGCCGCGAACACCCGCATTGACGGCACCAACGCGCGCATAGACGGACTAACGCACGTGCCGCTGGTGGTCCCAAGCGCTTAGAGGCTTTGCAACACCGCCGCGCTAACGCAGCCACCGCTGCACGACTGCTGCCACACGCCCGCTGGGCGCACATCGCCCCCCGATTAGGCGCCCTCATTCTCAGGTTCGCACCTGCCCCGAACACCGCTCCGCAACACGCGAACCCCTGCGTGTTGGTGTCTAGTGCTCCCAGATGGTTCCTTTAGCGATCCCCCGGACGGTCTGAATTGCAACAACCGCCCACACCATCAGCAGGAACACGCCGCCAGCAAGTGAAATCCACACGATGATGGCGGAACCAATTTGAGAACCAATGTTGATGCCTGAAACCACCCACGCACCCAGGGGGAACGTCCACCCCCACCAGGACAGGGAGAAGGACAGGCCCGCGTACGTGTAACCGCGACGGATCACCATGGCGGAAGCCACCGCCCACCACAGTCCGAAACCCCAGAGGGCAGCCCCACCCATTGAAGCTAAGTCCACTAAAGAGGGAAGATTGATGCCAATTTTCTCGGCCACCTCAGCCATGATCCACAGGTCAAACCCGATCAGGCCTGCCGGACCCATCCCAATGATCAAGCTGGGGGCAAGCGCGGCGGGGGGCAGTTTCATGGTGGCAGAACGGTAGAAGAGGACGGCAATAATCGCGAAGTACAGCATGGAGCCGATGCCAATGAAGATCCACGACAGCCAGTACAGTTCGTTGGCTAGGGGCGTGGGATCATTCAATACTGGCGCCAAAGCGATGGGGACAATGATCGTCACTACGGGTGGGATGAACCAGGCGCCCGAAATCATGCCGACTGGAACGTCACCGCGGGCGAAAATGTCGCTGAGGAATGTCAGCCCAATCAGGATTGCCAGTGCCCCGCCGATGACAGTGAACAGGTAGGTGAGGAAGGTTGCGACCTCCACCCCGAACAGGCCCATGCCGGCACGACCAAACGCGACAGCCAAAACTAGGAAGCCACCGGCGAAGGTGACGCTCATAGCGCCCTTGACTGGGTTTCGCAGTTCGCCTGCAATCACTTTCGGGTAGCGCAGCCACCGCCACGTGGTTATTCCTAGCACCGGTATGGCAATCAGAATCGCCAGGATTAGGAATACTTTTGCCACCACCGTTGAAACGCCGACTGCCACCTGGTGTGCGGCGAGGGCGGAGAACATGGCTGAAATAACGCCCGTCCCCATGACGGAGGCCCCCCACCCGGGGGCGAAAGTTTTGACGCTGAACGAGGGCGCTGACGCACCCTTTTCTGTAATCTGCTCTGTTTTCACAGCTGAATATGATATGCGCTCAGGGGTATGTTTGTTGCTGGCAGGGTGGTTCTGGAGACGAACCGCACGGCGGGTAGACTGCTGGGGAAAGGCGAAGCGGCCACTTGGCTGCCTGCGCCCCTGAGACGACCAATATAAGGAAGGTGGCCCGTGGCTGCAGAACGCAAGGATGATCCCCAGGAAATGGCGGAGATGCGCGCTTGGCTGAAGCAGGTGTGCGAGGAGCTGGGGTTGGACCCGGACCTGATTGGTTTCCTGGAAACCCCCCTGTTGGACTTGATCCGCACTGTCGCTCACAACCGGAGCCGTCCGGGCGCGCCGCTGACAGCGTTCTTTATTGGCCTGGCCGCCGGGCAACAGCAGGAGAACCCGCGGGAACTGGTGGATAAGCTAAGCGCCTTGGCGTTAGAGAAGTAGGTTTTTGAAGTAGTGACTGAAACACCCTTGGCTGCGAAAGCCCCACAGGCAAGCCAAAAGACCGCCACAAAGGTCGGCACAAAAACCGGCCCGAAGAACACTCCGAAACGTAAGCCTCCCACGGCCGCGCAGAAGCGGGTTCGCCACTTGGTTCGTACCGGTTGGCTAAGTGATCAGCATGGGGCTTGGGCCATGATGGCTGTGCCCCTGTTTGTGGGTAGCAGCCTGGGTGGGTTCAGTTGGCCGCAAGCAGTTCTTACCGTGGCGTGGTTGAGCGCTTTCTTCTTCTTCAACGTTCTGGGTCTTTGGGTGAAGGCGCGCGGCCGGCGTCCCGCAACCACGGAGGCAGCGAAGGCACGGCGGCGCAAGCGGCAGGCCACGTACCTGCCAGCAATGGCAACTTACGCGGCGATTGCTGCTGTTGGGGCTGGGTTCTTGATTGTTTACCAGCCATCCCTACTGTGGTGGGGGTTAGCGTTCCTGGTGGTTTTCCCGATTGCTGTGGGGGAAATGTGGGTGGGGCGCGACCGCAGTTTCTTAGCGCGGGCCTCGGCGATTGTGGCGTCCTCTTTCATGACCCCCATTGCCTTCTCTTTGGGTACCCACCCGCAGGATTGGACGCGCACCTGGGTGGCGACCATCATTCTGATCCTCTACTTCATTGGCACTATCCCGTATGTGAAAGCAATGATCCGGGAGCGGAACGTGCCCGCGTGGCGGCATTTCTGCACCGGATACCATGCGGCGCTTGTTGTCATTTCGGCGGGGCTGGCAGCTTTCGGGTTGCTGTCCTGGTGGGTGGTTGGCATGTGGCTGGTGTTAGCGGTCCGGGCTTACGTGTATCCACTGTGGTCCCTGTCCCGCCCGCACGGGCTGCGGCCAGCGGTCATTGGGTTCAGCGAGTTCGCATTCTCCATCATGGTGGTGCTGGTGCTGCTTCTACCCGCTACCCTGACGTAGCACCCAACCCGCTACGCCTAAACTTGGGTTGAGGCGCGTAATTGAGAGGGATGCATGTCTGAATCAACCCGAATGGTTTCACTGCCGCAGGATCCTGCTGGCGCTGCCCCACAGCCCGCTCAGGACGCGGACTGGTTCCGCCACAGCGTTGTCTACCAGGTGAAACTGGGATCCTTCGCGGATGGGAACAAGGACGGAATAGGCGACTTTGAGGGGCTAACCGGGAAGCTTGGTTACCTGAGTTGGCTTGGTGTGGACGCCATCTGGGTGCCCCCCTTCTACCCCTCCCCCTTGGGGGATGGTGGGTACGACGTTTCTGACTACACGAACGTGGCGCCCCGCTACGGGACGCTGGGCGATTTCGACCGTTTCGTTGAGGAGGCTCACCGTCAAGGGTTGAAGGTCATCATTGACCTGGTTATGAACCACACTTCCTCTGCCCACCCCTGGTTTGAAGCCTCCCGCTCCGACCCTGACGGGCCCTACGGGGATTACTACGTGTGGCGGGACACGGATGACGGTTACCCGGATGTGCGCATCATTTTCGTGGACACGGAGGATTCAAACTGGGCGTGGGATGAGGTCCGCGGACAGTACTATTGGCACCGCTTTTTCTCCCACCAGCCTGACCTCAATTTTGAGAACCCCGCCGTGCAGCAGGAAATGTTGGATGTCGTCCAATTCTGGTGTGAGCGTGGTGTGGACGGGTTGCGGTTGGATGCGATCCCGTATTTGTATGAGGCCGAGGGCACCAACGGTGAGAACCTACCCCGGACTCACGACTTCATTGCACGGGTGCGTGATTTCTTGGAGGACAACTATCCGGGCGTGGTCCTGGTGGCGGAAGCAAACCAGCCCCCAGAAGATGTTGTCCAATATTTTGGCAGCGACGAAGCCCCAGAATGTCACCTTTGTTTCCACTTCCCGCTGATGCCCCAAATTTTCCGTTCACTGCGAACCGAGGAGACCAGTGGTCTCTACCGCACTTGGCAGGACACCCCCTACCCGCCGGCAGGGGGAATTTGGGGCCTGTTCCTCCGCAACCACGATGAGTTGACGCTGGAAATGGTAACCGAGGAAGAGCGCGCTGAAATGTACGCTTGGTATGCGCCGGTCCCCCGTATGAGGGCGAACGTTGGGATCCGCCGCCGCTTCACCCCCCTGCTTGATGGGGACCGCGGCCAAATGGAGTTAGCCTACGCGCTGCTACTGTCCCTGCCAGGTGCACCGTTCCTCTACTACGGGGACGAAATTGGCATGGGCGACACGATTGAGTTGAGCGACCGTGATGGTGTTCGCACCCCCATGCAGTGGGACTCTTCCCCCGGCGCGGGCTTCTCACAAGCTCCGCTTGAAAGTTTCTATCTTCCCCTGGTTGACCGCCCCGGCTATTCCCCGCAGGAAGTGAACGTCGCAGACCAAGAGGGTCAACCTGATTCTTGGTTGAACTGGACACGCAGCCTGCTAGCATCCCGCAAGGCTGCTAGAGCCTTACAGGACGGGTTGTTCGAACTGGTGGACACAGGTAACCCTGCCGTCTTCGCTTTTTGGCGGCATGGGACTTGGCGGGTGGCTGGCAACAACGCCCCCGTCTTGTGCGTCTTCAACTTTTCAGTCACCCCACAACAGGTCACGGTCCCTCTAGACGGGATGGACCCGGACTCTAACGCCCGGTGGGTGGCTGGAACCGCGCAAGTGGAGGCGGATGGTGCCCAGCGGCAAATTACTTTGGAGCCGCGCGGCTTCGGCTGGATCGAATTCGACTAACCCGCAGTCCGGAACGGCCATTCCCGGATCATCCGGGAATGGGAGTGCGCGGGAGCTCATGGGTGGCGCGCGGAGCTCTTGGGCACACGCTGGGGCGGGCCCCAGAGCGTACGCATTGTCCCCGACCCACTCGCATTAGCTCCCGGGCACACGCATTCCCCCGCGAAGCGGAGTACCCACCACACAGCTGCCCAACTAGATACTGGCGCAGGACAAAAGAAACCTCCCCGGGCCCTTCCGGGACCGGGGAGGAAATGCTCGCGAGTGGAGCCTTGCCGAAGGTTAGCGTCCGGATTCTTCCGGGTGTAGCACCACGGGTTTCGGGCCTTCTAGTTCCTCACGTTTCTTGCCGGGAAGCAGCATGGTCAGGAACTTGTCTACCCCCTGCACCACGGTTTCCCGCACTTCGGTTGCTTTCGGGCTTTTCCGCGCCTTGTCAATCTTGGACGCGCCCTCATCAATCGCCTTTTTTGTTTTCTCTGCAAAATCATCTAGAGCCATATTGCTCCCCTACTTCCTTCTTCCTATTGGGCTTCGAACCGCCCTTCTCATCATTTGGTGCACTTGTTGGGGCGGTCAGCCCTGACAGCGCACCTGTTCGTAGTCGGTCATCATTTGGATCCGGTCGCGGTGCCGCTCATCGCCTGAGAACGGGGTGTGCACAAAAATATCCACAAACCGTAGCGCTTCTTCCGTGGTGTGCTGGCGGGCCCCAAGGGCCATCACGTTCGCGTCGTTATGCTCCCGGGCCAGGGCTGCAGTGGCGTCATTCCATACCAGGGCAGCCCTCACCCCATCTACCAGGTTTGCGGCCATTTGCTCCCCATTCCCGGAACCACCAATGACGATACCTAGGGCGCCGTCCCCTTCAGTGACAACCCCCTCACCGCAAGCGATACACATGGGCGGGTATGCGTCCAGCGGGTCGTACACGAAAGCACCGTGGTCGACGACCTCAATCTCCTGCTCCTGCAGGTGCTGGATGATCGCATTCCGCAGTTCGAACCCGGCGTGGTCTGCCGCAACGTGTACCGTAACCATATTTGCGGTCACTTCCTTTTCCTCTTCCTAGATTTACTCTTGGATTTACTCTTGAACTTCTTCTTTTTCGGGTTAGCCAATTCCTTCACGGTGGCGCGAAGTGCCCCACACAGGAAGTCGATGTCAGCTTCCGTCACCACTAAGGGGGGTGACAGGCGAAGCGTTGAGCCTCCCGTGTCTTTCGCTAACACCCCGTGCTTCGCTAACCGCATGCAAACCTCACGGCCCGAAGCGAACTCTGGGTTGAAGTCCACCCCCGCCCATAAACCCACCCGGCGGTAGTCAACCACTTGGTCGGGGTACTTTTTCTGCAGTTGTTTCAGGCACTGCCCCAACTGTTTGCCCCGCACCAACGCGTTTTCCTTGTAGATGCCGTCCTCTAACTGTCGGATCGCCTCACGGCCAATAGTGGCGGCCAACGGGTTCCCCCAAAAAGTGGAACCGTGCGTTCCCGGGGTGAGTAGGGAGAGGACGTCGCGGCTTCCCACCACGGCCGACACCGGGTAGATCCCTCCCCCCAGGGCTTTGCCTAGGACCATCAGGTCCGGTTTCACGTGCACCAGGTCAACAGCGAAGTTGGCGCCCGTCCGCCCAAACCCGGACTGGACCTCATCAACCACCAGGAGCACATTGTTCTGGTCGCAGATTTCACGCAGCCCCGGCAGGAAATCCTTCGGCGGCACAATTACGCCTGCCTCACCTTGGATTGGCTCGGTAAGCACAGCAACCGTGTTGGGAGTAATCGCGTCTGCCACAGCCTGCAAGTCCCCGAAGGGAACCGTCACAAACCCCGGCGTGTAGGGGCCGAAGTCCGCGCGCGCATCATCATCGTCAGAAAAGGAAACGATTGTAGAGGTGCGGCCGTGGAAATTGTTTTGCATAACAATAATTTCGGCTTCACCCACCGGCACACCCTTTACCTGGTAACCCCACTTGCGGGCTGCTTTGATGGCAGTTTCAATGCCTTCCGCACCCGTATTCATGGGGACAACCATTTCCATCCCGGTCAGGGCGGCCAGCTCGGTGACGAATTTACCCAGTTGGTTATGGTGAAACGCCCGTCCCGTCATGGTCAGGGTTTCCAACTGTTTTCGGGCTGCCTTCACCAGGGCCCTGTTAGCGTGCCCGAAGTTCACTGCGGAGTATCCGGCCAAGGCATCCAGGAACGCGGCGCCTTCCACGTCCTGCACCCAGGCGCCGTGGCCTTCCACTATCACCACTGGCAGCGGGTGGTAGTTGGGGGCAAGGTGCGCGGCCTCCACCTTGATAGCATTCGCCGTCTTCTTCTTAGCCACCGTCACCCTCCCGTAACCCAACGTAGCCACCGCCGGTGCCACGCAACCGGCCAGTAGAAGCGGCTCAGGTAAAGTGGCTCAGGCTACATTCCCTTCCAGTGTAATGGTTCAAGGCGGAACCCACCTGGCAAAACCGGACCACCCGCAGGCCGCCCAGCAGCCCGACAAGCACCAACCCTCCCAAAAACCAGCACCCACTGAGACGCTGATCACTATGTTCGTGACTAATTTGAAAGTCGGGGTTTGCCGCGCGGTGGTGGGACAAAGGCCCCCCTCAAGTCGCGCAAAGTTCGCCAAGGCCCTTGAAGACCCTGTTTGGTCTATGTATGGTCTGGGACAGCTAAAAACTAGATAAAAAATGGGTGGTGTTTCTGCTGTGAGCAGCGCCAACCCGCTGAATACATGAACCTGTTTCCAAACCAAACTAGATACCTCCCACGGGGGCGCGAACCTTGGCTAAGCCGAACAACCAAACCGAAACCACTACCGACCAACCCGCAATTGCGGTGTCAAACCTGTACAAGGTTTTCGGCCGCCGACCCAAAGAAGTCGTGCGACGGCTAGAAGCCGGAGCCCCCAGGGACTCCCTGAAATCCCTAGGTACCGCCGCTGTTATTGACGCCTCTTTTGAAGTGTCGCACGGGGAAATCTTCGTGGTCATGGGACTTTCCGGTTCAGGCAAGTCAACCCTGATCCGCACCCTCAACGGGTTGAATGACACCACCGCAGGGTCAATCAAAATCAACGGCACGGAAGTCGTGGGCCTACCCATGCCCCAGTTGCGGGAATTGCGGCGGGACGAAATGTCGATGGTGTTTCAACACTTCGCCCTGATGCCCCACTGGACGGTTCGGGACAATGCCGCATACGCCCTCGAAATAAAAGGTGTCCCAAAAGCGGAACGCTACGAGCAGGCAGAACACTGGCTAGAGCGGGTGGGACTGAAAGGCTGGGGTGACAGCTACCCGGATGAACTGTCAGGCGGAATGAAGCAACGGGTGGGACTTGCCCGCGCCTTCGCCGCCGACACGGACATTTTGCTGATGGATGAGGCGTACTCCGCCCTGGACCCCCTAATCCGCCGTGAAATGCAGGTACAACTAGTGGAACTACAGGCGGAACTGAACAAAACGGTCGTGTTCATCACCCACGACTTGAATGAGGCCATGTTCTTGGGGGACCGGATCGCTGTGATGCGCGACGGGCGCATCGTGCAACAGGGAACACCCAACGACATCCTGACCAGACCCGCGAACGATTATGTTGAACAGTTCGTCCAGGACGTTGACCGCTCCAAAGTCATAACTGCAGGCGACGTGATGGACCCGCCGCGCGCCATGGTCCCCCTGTCCGCGGGGCCGCGGGGCGCGTTGCGCGTGATGCGTGACCTGCAAACCTCAGCCTGCTTCGTCACCACAAGCGGCCGCAGGCTGCTGGGAATTGTGCGTGACGCGGAAGTTTTAGAGCACCTGCAAAACGGGGGAACCGGGCTGACCCCCGTCATCCAACCCACCCCCTCCAGCGTCAAGCCAGACAAAGTGATCGGGGAAATGTTCGAGCTGGCCATTGAAACCCCGTACTCAGCGGCCGTAGTGGACGACAACGACCGGCTGGTTGGGGTTGTTCCCCGCGTGACGCTGCTGGAAGCAATGTCAGATGCGGCAGCAGCCATGACCACCGAAGCGGAAGTGTTAGAACCCGCAGCCCACGTGTCGGAAGAGGTAATCACGGAAGCGTTGGAAACCCCAACCTCCGCCACGGGTAACGGGGTTAACCAGGAGGTAACGAAATGAGTTCTCTAAGCCTGCCCCTCGGCCAGTGGGTCGTGAAGTTCGTCGACTGGCTGGAGCGCTACTTGGGGGGTTTCTTCAGTTTCCTCAGCAAAGTGCTCACCGGCGCGTACAACGCTGTGGATGCCGTGCTGGGCAGTCCCCCATTTTGGATCATCCTCATCGTCCTAGCGGCCGCCGCATGGTTCGCCAGCGGCTGGCGCCTCGCGGCAGGCACAGCACTGGGACTACTGCTAATAGTGAGTGTCGGCCAGTGGGACAATGCGATGAGCACCCTGGCGCTGGTCCTGATCTCTAGCCTGCTCGCAATCCTGCTGGGTGTGCCGCTTGGGATCCTGGCGGCACGCAGCCAGATTGCCTCCGACATTGTCCGCCCCGTCCTGGACTTCCTGCAGACAATGCCAGCCTTCGTTTACCTGATCCCGGCCCTAATGTTCTTCGGTGTGGGGGTTGTTCCCGGCATTGTGGCGACCATCGTGTTCGCACTGGCACCAGGCGTGCGCCTAACCGAACTGGGAATCCGAGGGGTTGACCCGGAAGTAGTAGAAGCCAGCTACGCGTTCGGGGCGACACCTGGCCGTGTACTGCGTCAAATCCAGCTGCCCCTAGCCATGCCGTCAATCATGGCGGGCATCAACCAAGTGATCATGCTGTCCCTATCCATGGTCGTCATTGCGGGCATGGTCGGTGCCGGCGGGTTAGGCCAGCAGGTGGTGGCATCCCTGAACCGGATTGACGTCGGACTGGGGTTCGAGGCCGGGGTGTCCGTAGTTGTTCTAGCCATGATCCTGGACCGGATCACCGGGTCTTTAGGACCCAAACGGAAACAAAGCGACCACGCTGAATCTGAGGCTGAAGAAAATGACTTGCAGCCGGACGCGGTTCCCGCCTGAGCCGCCCGTTGCCCTGAACTCATGGCTGCTGAAGAGAAGTAGAGAAAAAGGAATGAGAAAGATGCGAAACAAGACACTACTGGGATTTACCGGGGTGCTGGCCGCGGGCGCGTTGGCGCTTGCGGGCTGCTCTGACTCCCCATCCTCCACCACCGAAAATGGTGACGCTGCGGGCGCAGACTCCGCTGCCGGCGACCAAAAGGTCGTAATTGGCATGTTCAACTGGGATGAGGACATCGCAGTCAGCCACCTGTGGAAGAACATTCTGGAAGAGAAGGGTTATGAGGTGCAACTGGAAACAGCTGACCCGGGCCCAGTTTTCCAGGGCATGGCCGACGGGGATTACGACCTGGTTTTAGATGTCTGGCTACCGCTCACCCACCAGTCTTACATTGAGCGTTACGGTGACGACATTGTGGAGCTGGCCGCCTGGAACAACGAGGCGAAGCTGACTATCGCAACAAACGCAGATTCGCCTGTGAACTCCTTGGAGGAGTTGGCGGAAAACGCTGACCTGTACGGCAACAAGCTAATTGGCATTGAAGCAGGCGCAGGGCTAACCATGACTACCGAGGACGTGGTGATTCCTGCGTACGGCCTGGAAAAGATGGACTTCGTTATTTCCTCCACCCCGGCCATGCTCACTGAGCTGTCGACCGCCATGTCGAAAGATGAGGACGTTGTCGTCACCCTGTGGAAACCGCACTGGGCTTACGACGCTTACGACATTAAGGACCTTGAAGACCCAGACCACGCTCTGGGTGAGGCGGAGAGCATCTTCGTTTACGGTCACAAAGACTTCCCAGAAAAGAACCCGGAGGTAACCGGGTGGATGCAAGACTTCCGGATGGACACTGAGAAACTGCATTCGCTGGAGAACGTGATGTTCAATGAGAACGAGGACCCCGACAAGTACGAAGAGATTGTTGCCCAGTGGATGGCTGACAACCGGGAGTACGTGGACTCCCTAACCGACTAGTTGGTTGACTGACTAAGTAACTGGTGAGCCCAACGGGTCAGGCGCCTAGCCCCTGCAGTGTCGGTGCGCTGTCGAGCGTGACCGCGGCGGGGGCTAGGCCTTTTCGTTTTTGTAGTGGAAGAATGAGGGCATGCGTTTCATTAACCGCACCATCGGGAATATGGCTGGGATTTGGATCACCGCCCACGTGATGACTGGAATCAGTGTCCGCCATGGTGAGAGCTGGGGTTACACCCTGCTGTACCTGTTCGTTGTGGCGGCAGCCCTGACGGCAATTAACTACTTCATCAGGCCGATCGTTAAGTTTTTGGCGTTCCCCCTCTACATTCTGACTCTGGGCTTATTTTCCGTGGTGGTGAACGGAATGATGTTCGGACTGACCGGCTGGCTTTCCACCAGCATCCACGTGCCCCTGATTGTGAATGACTGGGGGAGCGCAATCTGGGGCGGGACGCTGACCGCAATCATTTCCTCCATCCTGACGGGCATGCTGAACCAGGTCCTACCTTCCAACGGGTCTGGCGGCGGATCTAGCCGGCGCTAGCGGACCCGAACCGAGTTGTAGAACCTGGCTTCACTGACACTCCCTTCGTCTAACCCCATGGCCTGCAGCCTGCGCTGTGACCATTCGCCAACCGCGTCCAACTGCGGGTCCGCACCCACCTGAGATTCCATCTTTTTGGCTGCCGCCACGTACGTATCCACATCATGCGCTGTGCTTCCCTGCGGCACATCCAGGCCGCGCGCGTCAAAGTGCGCTGTGACAATGTCCTGTCCGCGGGGTGCGGGTTTACCGTCGAGGGCGGGGACCGGGTCCGCCATATTCTCTAAGTTAAGCACCGCCACTTTCTTGGGTATGGGTTGGCCGCCACTGGGAGCGCCCGCCGTCAGCACCGAAACAACATTGTATTTCTGGGCTAGTCGCGCATTTCCCGCTATCGCTAATGCGACTGCCCCACCTTGGGAGTGGCCCACTATTTCGACCGGGTCGCCTTTCCCGATCCCAGCCATTTCCATTGCTAGTTCCACTGCAACCTGCTGGTCGGACCGGGTCTTGCCCACGGCCTGGAAGTTGGAGGCCATGTCCTGCGGGTTCGTGGAAGTCGGCAAGAACGCGGTGGTGCCCCGCACCACCACTGACCAGGAGGGGTTCTTTCGTTTTCCCTGGTGTTTGATGATCTGCACTTGTCCGGCAGCCTTGTTAGCACCCGACGCTTCTATGGTGGAAAGCAAAGCGGAAGCAGCCAGGGGCGTTTTGGGTGTGTGGCGTCCGCGCGGAATGAACTGTGAAACCACTCCATCCGGGTGCGCGCGGTGGGCGGCTTGGAACGCGCCCTGCAACGTGGAAGGAGCTGCCGCAAGTGAGTTCAGGCGCCGCACTGCAACGGAAAGGGGGTGGGAGGACGGCCCGCCCCCCTTGCTTGTCACCTCAACCGGTCTGCCACCAGCAAGGGTTGCCCGGCTGGCCCACATGGTCCTGCCCGACTGATCCATCACGGCCACACCCAGGGGCGCGCCAGCAAAGAAGGCCCCCAAGTTTTGCCACCAGGCGCCAATTGCCGCAGCCCCAGCCACGGTTGGCTGCGCGCCCCCAACCACTTTCGCAGACAAGTCCGCTAACTGAAACTCCGTGGTCAGTCCCGTCGTCGCAGGATAATCAAGTGGGCCTTTGAAACTTTTCCACGTCGTCGGTAACCCGGTGACTAAGGATCCGACTGACCCCAGGGTGCTGCTGCCCGGAACCGGCGCCCCCACTTGGCACCCCGGAACCTGCAGGGTCACGCAAGATTCTAGGTAGCCGGCGGCCTGTTCCTCCGCCCCCTGGTAAATCAACGCGGCCATGGCTAACCAGTCACCGAATTCATCCAAACCATTCACAGCTGCCGCCAGCAGTGTGTGCGCCTGGTTCACTAGTGCGATGGCTTGAGCATTCAAAGCTGCCACCTCACTGGCCAGCGGATCAACACGCCACGTCAGGTCCCCCGCACCGAATGAGTCCCACACGGTCAGTGGCCGCAGGGCGCTACGTCCGACCCGCGCCGCATCCCGGGTGGCACCCGCCGCGGCAACCAGCTCCATAGGTTCCACTTGGAAGTTACCTTCTTTAACCCATAGCCAGGGCCCACTCATGAGGCCGCACCTAGCAGTTCAAGTGCTAACCGCGTTTGGTCGCGTTCCGTCAACACCGCGCGCGCCAGGGCCAACTGTTGCCGGGCCTGGAACAGTTCTTCCCTGCGGGTCACCAAAGTTTCAGCCGCACTGGCGGCAGCGCCCCCCACCCAGGAAGGGGTCGTCACAAGAGCCAGTGTGTTCAGCGCGTAATCCACCTGCATGATTGCTGTGTTGGCCGCGCTCACCGTTAAATATCCATCCATGCCAGCTGAAGCTACGCACCCGTCTGCGCCAAATCCAATGTCATTCCTTGCCCTGGGGATGGTCACTACCCCGCCGGGTTGTGGATCCACAGGCCCGTGTTTCAGGTGCTGGTTAGGCTGGTGGCATGAACAGTGGGGATGTTTTCACTAAGCACGCCAACGGAAGAGACCGCGGGCAGCCCCTATATGAGGCCGCGGGCCTGGCCTGGCTTGCGGGCGGCGGAATGCCCGTGGCAGAAGTTGTGGCCGCCACGCCCACCTCGCTGACCACCCGGCTCATTCCAACCGCACCGCCCTCTGCTAGGGTCGCCCGCCAGCTTGGTGGTGACTTGGCGCGCATGCACGCGGCTGGCGCCCCCCACTACGGTGCTCCACCCGCCGGCTACCAAGGCCCAGGGTGGATGGGGCGAGCACCCCTTGAACTGCTGCCCGCACCACCACCCTCTTGGGGTTGGTTTTACGCCCGCAAGCGCATCCTGCCCTATGTAACCAACGTTTTCACGCCGGCGGAGAAGGAAGTTATTCGGACCCTGGCCGACCGCCTGGAGTCTGGGGCGTTAGACCACGGCCAGCCCGCCCTCGTCCAGGAAAACGGGTACCGCGCGGCTCGGATTCATGGGGACTTGTGGGGTGGGAACATCATGTGGCAACCAGAACGCGCCGTCCTGATTGACCCAGCAGCGCAAGGCGGGCATGCGGAGGAGGACCTGGCCGCCCTACGTGTCTTTTCGGCGCCATTCGCCGACCAGGTTGTTTCCGGCTACCAGCACGTTTCACCCCTGGCGCCGGGATGGCAGCAACGCATCTGCCTACACAAAATGCATATCCTGATAGTGCACTGTTACCTGTTTGGGCGCAGCTACGTGCCGCAAACGGTGGCGTGTGCCCGCGAATCTTTGGAGGTTCCCATTGCGTGACGCCCCCCTTTCTCCCCTTGACGGCCGCTACCGACCCATAACCCAGCCGCTGGCGTTGCACCTTTCGGAGGAGGCCCTGAACCAAGCCCGCTTGCACGTTGAAGTTGAATGGTTCATTTTCGTGCTGGACCAGGACCTTCTGGGGCAGGGCGGCCCCACGCTGACCGCCACTCAACGCGAGTATTTGCGCGCTCTCCCACCCCAGTTCGGTTCCGACGACACGGCCCAGGGCGGCAGCCAGGGTGCAGGACTGCGCCAACGTTTGGCGGAATTGGAAGCGGAAACCCGTCACGACGTGAAGGCCGTGGAGTACCTGTTGAGGGAGTACTTGCAGGAAAGTGGGGATCCCGTCCTCGCCAATTTGGGGGAACTGGTCCATTTTCTGGCGACGTCCGAGGACGTTAACAACCTGGCTTACGCCCTGACCGTGCGCGAAGCCGTGACCAAAGTGTGGTTGCCGGCCGCACAGGCGCTGCTGGAAGAGGTCAAAACTCAAGCCGCCCAAGCCGCGGATGTGCCCATGCTGGCCCGCACCCACGGGCAAAGTGCCACCCCCACCACTGCGGGCAAGGAACTAGCGGTTTTCGCTTACCGCTTGGGGCGCGCCCTGAAACACATTGAGGCGGCCGAATACTTGGGCAAGTTCAACGGTGCGACCGGCACTTATTCCGCTCACGTGGCAGTGCTGCCAGGGGTGGACTGGTCCGCGGTCAGCCGGCGTTTCGTGGAGTCTTTGGGGCTGACGTGGAACCCGGTCACCACCCAGATTGAATCCCACGACTGGCAAGTGCGGTTGTACGGGGACGTTGCGCATTTCAACCGTATTGGCCACAACCTGGCGACTGACATGTGGCATTACATTTCCTTGGGTTATTTCCGGCAGTTGTTGTCCGCCCAGGGGTCGACGGGCTCTTCCACGATGCCGCACAAGGTGAACCCGATTCGCTTTGAGAATGCGGAAGCCAACTTTGAACTGTCATGCGCTTTGCTGGACAGTTTGAGTGCGACCCTGGCAACGTCCCGGTTGCAGCGGGACCTGTCGGATTCATCTGCTCAACGCAACATTGGGTCCGCCCTCGGTTACTCTCTGGTTGCTGTGGATAATTTGCGCCGCGGCATGGTGGGGGTTCAGGTTGCCGAGGACGTGTTAGCCGCCGAACTGGAACTGCACTGGGAGGTCCTCAGTGAAGCCATCCAGCAGGGGTTCCGCCTAGCCGCCATCACCGTGCCCCCCGCAGCTGATGCGGGGGGCAGTGATGATTCCGGTCAGCAAGAAGCGTATGAAGTGCTCAAAGAGGTGACGCGGGGCCGCCAGGTTACGCAGGCTGACCTGCACCGGGTGATTGGGGCCGCGGAGCTACCCTCTGATCTGCGCTCCCGCCTGTTGGCCCTCACCCCCGCCACCTATGTCGGCCTGGCGGAGCAGGTGGCGCAGGAGGTGGCGGGGCACGTGGTAAAGGGTTCGGAAACGAAGCGTTGAAAGACCAGTCGACCAGCAGGTAGCGGTTGCTGTTAGGGGCGCCAGGTGGGGTCTGACCGCGGCGCCCCGTACTTGGCGTACAGGTTCCCGGGCCTAGCCAACTGGTCCGTGAACCCCAGGTCCCTGGAATCGAAAATGAGTTCCTCATCCGGTAGGGACGTCAAGTCGCGGGCAGAAAGCTCACGCTGCCCAGCCTGTTTCCCAGCTTGTTTCCCAGCCTGATCGCCGGCCTGATTCCCGGCCTGTTTCCCGGCCTGATTCCCCAGGTCTCGTTGGGTATCTAGCTCGGTATCTAGCTGGAGCTTTTGGGCGCCTTCAGTGGCTGCTAGCAGGCGTGCGCGCAAGGCGATGGGTGCAGCTTCCGGGTTATGCCAGAGGGCTTCCATGCTGCGGTCCAACAAGTCCAGAAGCAGGACCCCTTGGGCGTGCAACTCCTTTTGGTGCAGCGTGAACCCGGCTTTCGGTTCGCCGCCAGTTTCCTTCCATAGGTCGCGCAGACCGACGAGGGTGCGCGTTGGGTCTGCTACCACCAGGTCGACGGTGAGCAGCATGGGTTTACCAAACCCGCTGTCCAACTGGGCCCGCACTTTCAGTGCCGGGCTTTCCGGCAGGTTTGGTTGCGGTAAATAGTCCACAACCCCGGAACTGAAAACCGTGTCCTCCACCAGGATCTTCATCCGCTGGGACCGGCCCGGCACGGGTGTCGGCTTCAAGTCTCCCAGTACTTTACTGGCACTCGTTTTGGCTGTTTTCAGTGCCCCAACCACCCACTTTGAGCCGACCTGGGGCAGCCGGTCCGCCCACAGCCCCAGGTCGCGCCCGTCCTCACTCATCACTCTCACCCTCATTTTCGGGCCCCACATCCCCTAATGGCAGCGGCCACGGGGCTGCCCCCACGGTAACCTGCCCGTCGTAGGACACGGGACGCCACCGGTAGGCAGGGTCAACCTCTAAGTGTTCTTCCCATTCGCTCTGCGTTCCCACGTCTTCTTCCAAGTCCTGCCACGTGTAGAAATGGAACACCCGCGTGTCCTCCCCGGGCCGCGGCAAGTATGCCTGCAAACCTTCCACAACGCGGGTGGGCTCACCCCACTGGGTGACCGCGGCTTCCCGTTCCAGTCGCCGGGTTGTCTCCGTGTAAGTTGCTGAAGAATGCGCGTAGAACAGCGGCCCCCTGCGGGTGGGGACCAGTTTGCGGCGGAAGGTTACCCTCTGGTCCGGGTCCCGGCCGGGGGTGCCGTCAAGGGCGGGAATGATGTCTTGAGCGTGCTCCACCCCTGCCAGCATCACGTCCGGACGCAAACGGAAACGCCTAGTGGGACTACCGAACGTGAGCACCCGGTCGACGGTGAACCCGACCTCTTCCGGGTCGGCTGCCGCCAGCGCTACCCCAATGATGCCGCCCTGGGAGTGGCCGGCAATCAGGACCCGTTCCCCCACCATTTGGGCCGCGTCTAAACCTTCCATGGCCATTGCGGATTTGATTGTTTGGATGACCCCCAAGCGGTATGTGGATGGCAAGTTCAGTTCTTCAGCCATGTTCGCAGCCAGGTCTGCTGGGTTCGGTTGCGCCGTCACGCCGTGGTCGGTGCCGGGGAGGGCAACAATCCAGCGGCGCTGCTCGCCCTCACCTACCCGAGTAATTTTGATGGGCTGCCCGTAAGCGTTCGCCCAGTACATGTCGTCAATGTCCGCTGCCGTGTCAGCCAGAGTGCGGGGCGGGTCGAACCTGCGCACCTGCGGATAAGTGTGTCCCGGGGGCAGGTCACGGCGCACCCACCGGGCAGGGTCGGCACTATCCCACCACAAGTAAGACCGCACGGACTTGTCATTGAAGTGGTCCAGCTTGAAGTAACCGAGGGCTCCGCCTGCTGCCAGCCCTGCCATCATTAGCGCGTCGTAACCCAAGTCGGGCAGCAGCCTGAGGCTGCGCCGCCGCCGGCCAGTTGGGTCCCGCCCCAACAGCACTTGCGTCGTCAAATACAGGCGAGCGGCCCGCGTCATCCCGCTCCCAACGCGGGATAAAACCCGCACGGTAAGGGTGTCTAAACCTGGTTCCGCGAAGAATGTGTGCTGAATTTCTTGGGCGGCGCGGTCACCCACTTGGCGGGCATGCTCGGTGGCACGCTGGGCCAGCGGCCCCTCCCCCGGAACCAGGGCAGCCAGGGCTGTTGCTGCGGCGGAGCGGGCCACGGGCACACTCAAGGGCAGAAGGCGGGACCACAGGCGCACCTTGGGGACCGCGTGCGGCAAGCGGCGCAGCGGATAGTAGCCGCCATCAGTAAAGCTCACTTCCATCCCCCTTTTTTGCGTTCCGTCCTGCATTCTTGAAAGAAACCGCGCCCCGCGATCCTAAGTTAACGCTTAGTGGCCCTACGGCACGGCAAGAGTTTATGGCACCGAAGCCGCCCCTGCCGAACGGGGCGCCTGGCCGCAGCCAAGGCTTACGCTGGCAGCTTGCTGCCCTAGAGAGGGCCCAAGCGGCGGGGGTACGATATAGCGGACATGGGCGCGGTGAACGGCCGCTGCGCCAAACGTTCGCTCAAGACGTTCACCCAGAATGTCTGGGCCGGAAGACCTAGCTGAACATTTTGAAGGAGCAGACAAATGTCTACCAACAAGCGGACCGTGGAACTGTACGTCACTGGAATGACCTGCGGTCACTGCGTGGCCAGTGTCAACGAGGAACTGTTGGAAGTTCCCGGCGTGAAAAACGTTGAGGTAATTCTGGACAAAGAGGACGTGTCTAAGGTGACCGTCCTGTCCGACGTTGAGGTTAGTGATGACGCTCTGCGTGACGCGGTCGTGGAAGCCGGCTACGAACTACAGCAAATCCAGCGCGCCAACTAGTGAGTGCTGAAGCAGCAACCGCAGTAAGGTCCGGGGTGGCTACCAGTGTGGACGTCGACTCGGTCGACAGGGCGACGCTAGGTGCCGATAACTACGATTCAACGCCCCGCGTTGGGGAAGACACTTTAGCGAGGGCGCAGTCACTGCGGACCCGTTTCTTGGTGACCTTACCCCTGGGCGCCATCGTCATGGCTTTGTCCATGGTTCCCGCCTGGCAGTTCCCCGGCTGGCAGTGGGTGGTTGGCGCCCTCACGCTGCCCGTCGTGACTTGGGGGGCGTGGCCGTTCCATAAGGCCGCCTTCCAAGCTTTGCGTTACGGTTCCACCACAATGGACACCCTGGTGTCGCTGGGCGTGATTGCCTCATCCCTGTGGTCCTATTGGGCCCTGCTCTTCGGTGGGGCCGGCGTTATCGGCATGAAAATGTCGATGAGTTTGCTTCCGCGGATGGAACACGGCGACACCCAGGCTCACCTCTACTTTGAGGCTGCCACCATGATCGTCGTGTTCCTGCTTGGGGGCCGGTGGGCGGAGGCCCGCACCCGCTACCAAGCGGGTGACGCCCTAAGGAAGCTACTGGACTTGGGGGCTAAGGAAGCCACGCTGGTCACCGTCGGTCCGGACGGGAAACGCGCGGAGACGGTGGTCCCGGCCTCATCCCTAAAGGTTGGCGACCTGTTCCTGGTGCGCCCCGGCGAAAAGGTGGCGACTGACGGGGCGGTCCAGGAAGGGTCTTCCGCCATTGACGCTTCCCTACTGACAGGTGAGTCGCTGCCTGAAGACGTCGGGCAAGGCTCAACTGTCACTGGCGGCACAATTAACACTTGGGGCTCCCTGTTGGTGAAAGCCACCAGGGTTGGCGAAGAGACCACACTGGCTCAAATCGGGCGCATGGTCACTGAAGCCCAGTCAACGAAGGCCCCCGTACAGCGCCTGGCTGACCGGGTTTCCGCTGTCTTCGTCCCCATCATCATTGCGGTTTCCGTAATCACGCTGATTGTCTGGCTTGTCACGGGTAATGCACCGACCGCCGCCTTCACCGCGGCCGTGTCCGTGCTGGTTGTGGCCTGCCCATGTGCGTTGGGTTTGGCAACCCCCACAGCGCTGCTGGTGGGGTCCGGACGGGCTTCCCAACTGGGGATCCTGATTCGCAACGCGGAGGTGCTAGAACAGACCCGTGCCATCACGACCGCTGTATTGGACAAGACGGGAACCGTAACCAGCGGGGACCTGGATGTGGACGAGCTTGTCCCGGCCCCCGGCGCACCGGAGAACCTGCTGGCCTTAGCCGCGGCTGTTGAGGCCGGCTCAGAACACCCGTTGGCACGCGCCATTTATCAGCGCGCCCAAGACGACGGGTTAGAGGTCCCCGCGGTGGAGGCATTCTCTAACCACGCTGGCAAAGGCGTGTCCGCCATCATCAACCCCGGGGACGCGTCGGACGGCGCACCCGCCCCGGTTGTGCTGGTCGGTGGCACGCGCTGGCTAGAAACGCACGGAGTGGAATTCAGTCAGGAACTGCGGGACCAGCAGTCGGCTTTTGAAGCGACAGGGGCCACCGCCGTGGCTGTTGTTTCTGCCCCGCTGTCCAACTTTGCAGGCGCGGAAAAGCAAACCCAAGCCCCGTCTAATCTGCTGCTTGAACCGGTGGATTCGCAGGTGAAGATCAGCATGGACGTGTCCGGCATGACATGTGCCGCCTGCGTGGGACGCGTGGAACGGAAACTGAAGAAACTGCCGGGCGTCACACCCACAGTGAACCTGGCAACCGAAACAGCGACCATCACTTTGGACCAGGACTACTCCAACGAGGAACTGGAAGAAATCGTGAAGGCCGCCGGCTACGAAGGCCACATCACACGCCGCACCGACGGGACGGAAGAGCAGGCCGCTAAGCCTGCCGAACCCCAGCGGATCCGCACGCTGCCAGATCACTTGCAGGACGTCAGCGTCCTCGGCTTGCTGGTCCTACGGGACACCGTGAAGCCAGACGCTGCGGAAGCAATCGCGGAGCTGAAGGCTCTGGGGATTGATCCCATGCTGCTTTCCGGGGACAACACGGCAGCAGCCAAGCACGTTGCGGAACTGGTTGGCATCACGCAGGTGAAAGCCGAAGTGCTGCCTGCCGACAAGAGGGATGAGGTCGCCGCCCTGCAAGAGGCCGGCCAAACCGTTGCCATGATCGGGGACGGCGTCAACGACGCGGCTGCAATGGCTCAAGCCTCCACCCAGGGTCTGGGAATGGCGATGGGCAGCGGCACCGATGTCACCATGGCGGTTGCGGACATAACGCTGGTCAACTCTGACTTGCGTAGCGCACCAAGGGCCATTCGGATTGCCCGCAAAACCCTGCGCGTAATTAAAGGGAACCTGTTCTGGGCGTTCTTCTACAACGTCCTGATGGTGCCCCTGGCTGTCATGGGGTTGCTGAACCCGATGCTGGCGGCGCTTGCCATGGCGTTCTCGTCAGTGTTCGTGGTCCTGAACTCCCTCAGGCTACGCACAGCCGGCTGATAACGCCCGCCAGCACGTTAACTGCGGCCCGTCCTGGAACACCACTGAGTGGCGACACCGGGGCGCCCCGCAGCTGTGTCTGCCGCTGGTCTTAGAACTGCTGGCGCGGAACCCAGCCGTGCGGCGCCGCAAGATCACCGCGGGGTGACCGCAGGGGCGCCGTTCATCGCTGGGAGGCGCCCGGAAAGTCTGGGGCCGACGACTGGGCGTAGGGCAGCCCCACGCCTTGCTCACCCAGGGTCATGCGTTTGGCTACAGGGACACGTTGCCGTTTGATCCCGCGACTGACTGCGGATACGGCAACATTCCACCGGCGTGGTTTGCGGCCGGCCACCCCTAAGCCGCCGTCCTCACTGAAATGCTCAAAGTCAACCGGCAGTTCAACCACCGTGAAGCCATCCACCAACAGGTCGATTGTGGCAGCAATATCAACACTGGATCCAGCAGCGAAAGGCATGATCGCGTTCACCACCTGCCGCGTCACACATCTTCCAGTGGCAAACGGTTGGGTTGGGCGCCAGCCCGTGGCTCTGCGAATCGCTTGGCGTGCCATGTTTTCCGCGCTTCTTGGCACGCGGGGCCGGGTCTCTTCCGGTTCCACGCCAATAGCGCAGTCTGCCAGCCCATCGTTGACCGCATCCACCAGCACCCGGGCCTCAACCGCGGAGTCCCCCAGGTCGGGGGGTAACAGCAACAAGTGTCGGGGCGGCCAGTCCGCCCGGTCCCGCATGGCAACGACCTTCACCCCGGTCTCTAGGGCGGAGGCCCGACCCCGCTGAACCGAATGGCGGACAACCACGGCACCTGCCCCGCGGGCCGCGTGACCCGTCTCATCATCCGACCCGTCATCAACCACAACTATTAGGTCTACGGAGGGAATAGCGCGGCAAGCCCTGACCGTGGGGGCAATAACATCCTTGTCGTTGCGCGCCACGATCACTACGGCTACCCGCTGCGGGCCGGTCGGGGGCTGTGCAGACTCATTCACAACCCCCACTTTACCTGTTCTTGGGGCGCCTTGCCTGCCGTGCCACACTCCGGCGGGGCGCCCCAATCGGCCTAGCGAATGGTCACCTGGCGGGAGACCAGCCCAGCCCGCGCCCGCCTCTCTTCATGAGTCAGCGGCTCCGTCGCATCCAGAGCTTTCTGTAGGTTCTTCTCTAGCTCTTCAGCCGGGTCAATGAATTCACTTGCCGCCAGATCCGGGTCCACTTGGAACACGGGAATCGCGATGCCGGAGGCACGGAAAGCGCCCACGAACTTGGAGCCTTCCCCCATGCGGGCGTCACCGGCCGCCTGCAGGCGTGCCAGCGCGGTGAATAGTTTGTCCTCATCCACCTTGGTCACCCAGCGCACAAAGTTGTTGTTCATCTGGCACCAGTACATGCCCTCAATGTCCCCAACCTGCTCTGTGGGGACCATGTCTTCCCGGTTCTGCGCTAAAGCGGCAGCCATTGCCTCGTCGCGTTCCTGCTCGGGATCAAACCAGTATTCGAAGTCCTCCCGGATCTCCATTTCAGCCGGTTCCTCAACGTCCACGATTTCCTGCAGGCGCGGGGCCGGGTCGCGAACATCGAATGCAACAACACCGGTTTCACCGGCGTCCTCTTTCTTGATGGCTGCCTGCAGGGCGCCCGCCAAGTCATGCGACAGGTCGCCCGAATTAAACCGGGTCTGCAAACCAACCATGATGCGCCCGTCCTCACGAATCATCGCGGGAGCCCCATCTGGAAGCAGGGTGACGAAGTCGAATTCGACCTCACCATTTTCCGTGTTGGTCTTCCCCGGCATAACGCCGCAGGGAATCAGTTCCCGCATGGCGACCAGTTCCCGTTCATAGGGCAGCCCCTCAAACGGACGGTCCACGAAAGGGATCGGTGGCCTGTATGTTTTGCGGCGGCCGGGACGTGCTTTTTTGCGTCGACTTGCTTTACCCATGGCAGACACAGTAGCTGGACTGGCACCCGATTGCCTAGAATCAAGGTAGGAAACGTTCACAACGCGGATGCGAAGGAGCCCCATAATGCATGAGAGAGCCGGACAAGTAGCCCAGCCTGAAGACCTGGTAGACATTGAAAAGCTGCTCAGCGACTACTACGAAATCTTGCCTGACGCTTCTGACCGGGGCCAGCGTGTCCTGTTCGGAACTTCCGGCCACCGGGGAACCTCTTCCAACGGCACTTTCAACGAAGCCCACATTGTTGCCATCACCGCAGCCATCGTGGAATATCGGGCGTCCCAGGGAACGGATGGGCCCCTGTTCGTGGGGGCGGACCCGCACGCACTGTCAGAGCCAGCCTGGCGCACTGCGCTGGAGGTTCTCAGCGCTGCGGGGGCCGCAGTTTACGTTGACTCCCGCCGCTCGTGGACCCCGACACCAGCCGTGTCGCTCGCGATCCTAGAAGCCAACGGCGCCCCCGGCGCTCTGCGGCAAGATGGGCCGGGA
This sequence comes from uncultured Actinomyces sp., assembly GCA_964346705.1. Taxonomy (GTDB): domain Bacteria; phylum Actinomycetota; class Actinomycetes; order Actinomycetales; family Actinomycetaceae; genus Scrofimicrobium. The sequence continues at coordinate 24,883 of CAYFVT010000013.1, forward strand.
CTTGCGGATGGGATTGTGATTACGCCCTCGCACAACCCCCCGGGCGACGGTGGTTTCAAATACAACCCGCCGACAGGTGGCCCCGCCCAGTCGGATGCGACCACGTGGATTGCCGCGCGCGCCAACGAGCTGCTGGAAAACGATGAGTGGCAGGCGGTCCCACGTAACTTCGATTCCGACATAACGAAACTGCCGGGCGTGAACTTCTACGACTTCCTGGGCAGCTACGTTGCTTCCCTGGACACGGTCATCGACTTTGACGCCATCCGGAAGGCGGGCATCCGTATTGGGGCGGACCCACTGGGGGGCGCGGCCGTCGACTATTGGGGCGCCGTCGGGGAACGCTACGGGCTGGACCTGGAAGTGGTCAATGAGAAAGTGGACCCCACCTGGTCGTTCATGACCTTGGACTGGGATGGGAAGATCCGCATGGACTGCTCCTCCCCCCACGCCATGGCCTCCCTTTTGGGGAAGATGGTGGAGGGCGAGGACGGGCAGTACCCGTACGACATCGCTACCGGGAATGATGCCGACTCTGACCGCCACGGGATTGTGACCAAGGACGGGCTGATGAACCCGAACCACTTCCTAGCAGTCGCCATTGAGTACCTGTTTGAGCACCGCCCGCACTGGCCCGAAAACGCTGAAATCGGTAAGACCCTAGTGTCCTCAGCCTTGATCGACAGGGTGGGTAAAGCCATTGACCGCAAGGTTATGGAAGTGCCGGTCGGGTTCAAGTACTTTGTGGATGGCCTGCTGGACTCCAAACTGGGCTTCGGCGGGGAAGAATCTGCGGGCGCATCCTTCCTGCGTAAAGACGGCACGGTGTGGACGACGGACAAGGACGGCATTGTCATGGGCCTGCTTGCCGCGGAGATGATGGCTGTCACCGGCAAAACGCCCTCTGAACTGCATCAGGAGCAGGTGGAGCGGTTCGGACAGTCCTGGTACACCCGCATTGACCAGGCGGCCACGAAAGCGGAGAAAGCGAAACTAGCGAAACTGTCCCCCGCGGACGTTACTGCTGACACTCTGGCGGGCGAGCCGATCCTGGAGAAGCTGGTTCGCGCCCCAGGTGATGATGAGCCGATCGGTGGCCTGAAGGTGACAACCGAGAACGCGTGGTTCGCGGCCCGCCCGTCGGGAACTGAGGACGTGTACAAGATTTATGCGGAGTCGTTCATCAGCCAGGAGCATTTGGATGAGGTTGTTGAGGCCGCGAAGAAGGTGGTTAGCGCCGCCCTCGGCGAATAGCCCACAATGTAGCTGCCGCGGACAGTTCACAAACACAGTTTCGCAGGGGTGACTTGGGTCAGGCCCCCGGATTGGCGTCACGCAGCGTGGCAGGCCAGTACAACCCGTTACTGGTCGTTGTACGGTGTGACGTTGGCCGGGGGCTTAGCCTTGCCTGAAGCGGGCCCCTAAGCTGGTTTGGTGCTTGATCGTTACCGGGAAGTTCTGGCCCTGCCGGGGGCACTCGCTTTTTCAGCTGCTGGCGTCGTTGCGCGCGCCCCGATGGCTATGGTTGGCATTTCGCTGATCTTGATGGTGCGCATGCTTTACGGCAGCTACTCCCTAGCTGGCGCCGTCAGCGCGGTCAGCGTTATCTCCTTCGCTATTGGTGCGCCCATTTTGGCCAGATTGGTTGACCGGTTCGGTCAGGCGAGGACGATGATTCCGGCGATACTTATTTCGGCGACCTCGCTGATAGTTGGGATCTTCGCGGCCCTGCATCTGATGCCCCCGATCTACCTGATGGTTTTAGCTTCTATCAGCGGCTTCACGTCCGGGTCCATGGGTGCGCTGGTGCGGGCCCGCTGGGCCGTGATCGTGAAGGGGCCTGGGCAGTTGCAGGCGGCTTACGCGTTGGAAGCGGCCTTTGACGAACTTGTGTTTGTCTTGGGTCCCGTCGCCGCCACCCTGCTAACTGCGGCCATCCACCCGGCTGCTGGCCTGTGGACGGCGGTAGTTCTGATGGTGACGGGCTCCTTCGCGTTCCTGCTGCAAACGAAGACCCAACCGCCCGTGTCCAAGCATCAGAAGGGCGTGCGCCAGGAATCCGTCATGCGGAACCCCGCCATGATCGTTCTAGCCAGCACGTTCGTTGGGACAGGCGCCCTATTCGGTGCCACCGACCTGTCGGTCGTCGCGTTTACCGATGAACTGGGCAGAAGCCAGCTGGCGGGAATCATCCTTGCCACCATGTCGTTCGGTTCACTGATCTCCGCGGTGATTTACGGTGCCCGGGTGTGGAAAACCCCGATGGCCCGCCTGTTCCTGATCAGTGTCGGCCTGCTAGCTGCCGGCGTGTCAACGTTCTATTTCGCACCTAGCCTGTGGGTGCTTATGATCTTCATGTTCATTGCGGGCCTGATGATCTCCCCCACCCTCACCAACGTGAACACAGCCGTCGAAAAGATCACACCACCCCGGCGACTAACCGAAGGGTTGACCTGGATGTCCACCGCCATGACGGTTGGGGTCTCCCTGGGGTCCGCTTTGACGGGCCCGGTGATTGACTCCCACGGGCACAGTGGCGGGTTCGTTATGACCGTCATCTTCGGTTGGGTCATGTTCCTGGCGGCCGCCGTGGGCGTGAAGGCCCTGAAGAATGCTTTGGACAAGGACGACCTCAAAAAACACGAAGCGACCATTGTGCAAACCGAGTCCGATAGGGACGGCGCCGATGGACGTCGTCCGGATGACTCTTTCAGCAGAGCATCACCACCCGCTGAGGGTAACGAAACTGGCGACAATCCCGACGACAGCCCCGGTGGGGGCACAGGCGAACGGCCCGAAAAAGAATAGGCCACACCACCCCGGGGCTGAACCAACGCATCAGTAGGCCGCGGCCCTGGATCACTCTCAGGGCCGTGGCCTACTGTGCACGGTGTTCGTGAATTCTAACGCTTACGTACTACTGATTGTTGGTGGGCTTCTCGGGCTCCATCAGTGAACTCAGTTGCGGGTTCCCGTTCTTCCGCCCGGCGACGATGGCCGCGTTCCACGCGACAACGGAGGCGACGAACCCGCCCCACACGACCAGGATGGTAATGACCATCATGACGATTGCTCCAGCTTCCATGATGCGTCCTCCTTTACTTTCCGACCGCGCCAGCGGCTTCTTTAGCTTCGGGTGTTTCCGCGTACGCTGCCGCATCCACGTCTGTCTTCCACTTCATGCTGGTCATTACTGCCGCGAAGATCAGGACAAAGGCGATGGACCCCCAACCGAAGATCCCAACGTTCAGCGGATCCCAACCACCGAACGTTTCGGACAGGTAGCCAATAATCGCCTGGACGAACATGATGGCAAGCGCAATGGGTGCGACCACCCCGATCAGAATGTCCCAGCCCTTTGGCACCTTGATATAGGACACGCTATTCAAATGCTTGCGCAACACGGGCAGCTTGCCGCCCGCGAAGGTGGCGAACAAGACCAGTGCCAGTGCGGAGCCCACAATGCCCAGACTGTTGATGAAGCTGTCCATGATGTCCAGGGTTGCCAGGCCCGTCTGGGAGCCGAACAGGATCAGGGAAATAATGGCGCTGGGGACACCCATGACCATGGCGGCCTTGGTCGGGCTGTAGCCGAACTTGTCTTCCAACCCACCTGCTACCACTTGGAGCAGGGACAGCAGGGAGGTGAAGCCTGCCAGGACTAGGGATGAGAAGAAGAGGACGCCAAACAGGCTGCCGAACGGCATTTCCGAAATGATCGCAGGGAACATGACGAACGACAGACCAACACCCTTCATGGTGCCCAGCTCATCCAGCGACCCACCACCGGAAGCGGCCATGAAGCCAAGGGCCGCGAAAACGCCGATGCCCGCCAGGATCTCAAACGAAGAGTTGGCGAAGCCTGCCACCAGGCCCGCCCCGGTCAGGTTTGATTTCGGCTTCAAGTATGAGGAGTACGTGATCATGATCCCGAAGGCGACTGACAGGGAGAAGAAGATTTGCCCCACGGCTGCCACCCAGACCGCTGGGTTCGCAAGCGAGCCCCAATGCGGGGTGAAGAACGCGTTCAAACCATCCAGTGCGCCCGGCAGGAACAACGCCCGGACCACCAGTGCCAGGAACAGGACGACCAGTAGGGGCATGAAGATCTTGTTGGCGGCTTCAATACCTTTCACCAGGCCGCGGCCCGTAATGAACAGCCCAATGATCCACACCAGCGCCAGCGGGATAGCAACCGCTGCCACTGGCACCAGGTTGAACTGTGTGGTTTCAGGCAGCTGCAGGAACGTGCCGAAGAAGAAGCCCTCCGGATCATCCCCCCACGCTTCGGTTATTGAGTAGACAACGTACTGCGCCGCCCACGCCAGCACCGCCGCATAATAAATGAAGATGATGAAGGATACGCCAACCTGGAACCAGCCTAAAAACTCGCCTTTGGATGCGATCCGCTTCAGCGCCAGCGGTGGGGAGCCGCGGAACTTGTGTCCGATGGAGTAGTCCAGGAGGAGGACGGGGATGCCGATCAGAAGCAGCGACACAATGTAGGGGATAAGGAACGCGCCCCCACCATTTTCGTACGCTACCCCGGGGAATCGCCAAATGTTTCCCAAACCGATTGCTGAGCCAATAGCGGCGATCACGAATGCGGTCTGTGTATTCCATGATTCGCGTTTCGGCGTGCTCGCCGTTGTCTGTTGTGACACAGATTCCTCCTTTACGAATTTCACGCAACTGTAGGCAGCAAACGCAGCTGTCAAAGGGGGCAGTCCACCATTTGGCCATTTTGCGCGGGTAGACGTCCTGTTGTGAATCGCCAAAGAGGGTTTTGCTAGTACTTTCGGACTCCGGGTTCCACCCCGACCTGGCGGATGTTGAACCGTGAAGGCGCAGGTGCGTGGTCGATGATGCTGATGGAAGCATTGCCAACTACTTGCCCGGTTGATCCTGCCGGATCCATCAGGTCAAGCAGGGTGCGGATGGTGCCGCCGTGGGAAACCACCAGAACGTTGCCGCCCGCGTTCTGGGTGGCAACCTGGCCGATTGCTTCGACCGCACTGGTCACCCGTTCGCTGAAGGCAGCCCAATCTTCAGCGCGGCCCGTCGGGTCACTGACCGCAAGCGCGTTCATGAAATCAGCGGTGGGCGTGGATTGGAACAGCTCGAACAGTTTCGGTGTGCCTTTCAAAGCTTCGTAGTCAAACCCCAGTTCGTCCGCCAACGACGCCCACAAGTCGCTTCCGGGGCGCATGTCGAAACCGCCATAATGCTGTTCGCGCAGTTCCCACAGCAGCGAAGGATTAGGGGTGGCCCCATGGTTTTCGCCCAAGATGAGGGCGCCGGTGTCTTTGGTGCGGCTCAGGTCCGAAGTGAGGATGGCACCGAATTCCACGCCCGCCAAGTCCCGCCCGGACTGTACTGCTTGAGTCCTGCCATGTGATGTGAGGGGAGTGTCAGCCCACCCGGAGACCAGCTTCTTTAGATTCGCTTCAGTTTGCGCGTGCCGAACAAGATAAATGTTTGTTTCTGCCACTGCTTCACCTTCCCCCTTCAGGATAGCCCCACCGGCTGGGCGCTCCCCGTTGCAGTTAAGGGGTGCGGTTAAGGGGTCCAGTTGAGGGGTGCGATCAGAGGGGGCGTGGTTGCAGAGCGGTAACTCAGGGGGCTGGGTTTCAGAGGCCGTCTACGTCCTCCACAATTATTTGGGCCTGCGTTTTCGGCTGTTGCGGGACGCCATCCCACCGGGTGTTGTCCCCCAGGAACGAGTTTCCTTGCCACGGTGCGGGTGGGATCAGTGGGTTCCACCTGGACTTATCCAATCCCAGTATTCCGGTCCACACGATGGAGGCGAAGACGAACAGGATCACCCACATGGGGTCTTTGCCAAGTTTCAGGCCAATCCGGTAGGCGGCCATGGCCCCAAAAACAGCCAACGCTATTGAGAACAGGAACCCGATCCCGATCCAGCCGAGCAGAACCGTGCCGCCCAGGCCGTAGAGGATCAGCCAGGGACTCAAGTCACCTAGCTTGTAGAAAATCATCATGTTGTACACGGGGACCCAGGCGCGCCACCGCCCGTCGACACCCGCTTTCTCAAAGATTTTCATCAGGAAGAACGCACTGACTGCGTAGATGGCAAGTGCGACAAGAAGCATCAATACGCTGGCGGCCAAAGCGCCCGCCAGGTAGGCCGAGTCGTTGTTCATGATTCTTCCCCTTTCGGCACTGGGGCCCGCGTGCGACCCCCTGTGAACTGGACCACTACCTTACCCGCAAATCGCCTGCTAGACGAAGTTTGGGGGCCTCACTGCTCTTAAGGGCAGAGGGAATAGGTCGTAATTCACGGTTTCTGAGAGGCCAATGACACGTCCATTCTGGCGGAACCTACCTTTATACTTGCTTCGACTTGCAGCCTGGTGACTGCTGCGGCGTGAAAGGTGAGGAGCTGCCCTTGCAACATGAACCTGCGGTGACCGCGGATCCCATGGCGCGTCCGCCCTTAAGCCCACCTGCGACTGGGCGTCCCCCGCGCATAGTTGGGTTGGACGGGATCCGCGCGCTGGCTGCCGCGCTGG
>CAYFVT010000014.1:0-14289 GCA_964346705.1 uncultured Actinomyces sp.
ACTCGGCGCATTATTTCCCGCTGAATTTGGGCGGCCGTCAAACTGCGCCCATCAGCCAGCGCCACCTCGGCCTGTCCGGTGATGTCTTGGTTAATCTGGCGGATTGCGGCCATTGGGTCCGCCAAGGCAAGGTCGGACAGTTGCACTCCGCGTTCCAAAGCGCCAATCACCAGGTCGGTCGCCGCTACCTTCAGCGCGGTCGTGGGTTCCGCCACGTTAGTGTCACCAACAATCACGTGCAGGCGGCGGTAAGAGGACGTGTCCGCCAGCGGCTCGTCCCGCGTGTTAATGATCGGCCTGGAACGCGTGGTCGCAGAGGAAAGCGCATCATGCATCTGGTCGGAGCGCGCCGCGAAAACATAGTGGGCGACCCCGTCCTCGTCCACCTTCACATCCCCCGCCCCCGCAATGATCTGGCGGGTGGCTAGGAAAGTGATGAGGGCGTCCGCCACCTGCCGGAAGTCGCGCCCCCGGCGCAGCAGGTAGTTCTCATGGCAACCAAAAGAGTTCCCCTGCGAGTCCAGGTTGTTCGCCAACAGGTGCACTTGCACGGGGTGGCCCTGCTCCCGCAGTGACGCTGTGGTCTGCGCGGCCAAATCGGCCAGCATGTCCGCACCCGCCCGAACTTGCGCCAGCAGATCCCACAGGGAAGAACACTCCGCTGTCGCATACTCAGGGTGGGCGCCCACGTCCAAGTAGAGGCGGCCCCCGTTCGGCAGGAACACGTTTGTTGACTTGTACTGCGCAACAACCGGCGTGAACAACTCGTGGGCAATCGCCTCCACCTGTAGCTCTTCCGGTGGCACTCCCAGCGGCTCGTTCGACGGCTTTGCATCCGCGGCAGGTGGGGCGGTCAGGCCGTATTCGGTTTCAATGCCGAAGATCCGGCGATTCACCTACTGGCCACCCTTTTGCACAAAACCTTGCACGAAGGCTTCCGCATTTTGTTCCAGCACCACGTCAATTTCGTCCAAAATGGAATCCAGTGGATTCACTTGGGCTTGCCCACCCGCGGTGACCTCACCCTCATCATCATCACTGGGACCCCCACCGTAAACCTGCTGACTACTCACGACTTGTTCCTTCCCCACTTTCCGTTGGTTCGGCAAGTGGCACGCGCCTGAAGTTCTCCGGCTCGCCATCATCAAAGACCAGGGAAGTCCAGGAAGCGCCGACCAGAGCCGGGTTAGATGCTACCTGCTGCCCCCTTACCGCCGCCCTTGTGTCTTGGGGCGGGTTGTCCGCAGCCCACTCCACCTGAGTGGGCGTAACTAACTGTTCAACTAACCCTGCGCGCCTGAGCGAATCGACCAGGGACTTCTGGGGACGTAAGTCCCCCCACTGCAAGTCCAAAGCAGCCAAACGCGGGTCGTCCCACCCCGTGTTCAAGCGTTCCTTCTGGCGACTGAAAAGCGCTAGTTTACCCACCCACTCAACCTGTGCGGCCATGGAGAAAACGTCGCGCTCCAACCCGTCCAGCACCCGCCCCCACGTGTCCAAAACCAGTTGCGCTTCCTGCGGCACTTCGTCCCCGGACTCTTCGAAGGCGGCCAACACCAAATCCCGGTAGTGCCTTTGGATTTCAATGGCAGTCCATTCTTCCCCGGAGGTCATTTGCACTTTGCGCTGCAGGGTCGGGTCGTGCGAAATTTCCGTGACAGCGCTAATCGGATTTGCTAAGTCCAGGCTGTCCCACGACAGGTCGGTTCCCTGCTCAATCGCCCACAGCACCAACTGGGTAGTGCCAAGGCGCAGGAACAAGGACACGTCGAACAGGTTCGCGTCCCCACCAATCACGTGAATGCGGCGCCACTTCTGGTGCAGTGCATGCGGCTCATCACGCGTATTGAAGATGGGCCGGTTGAACGTGGTTTCCAAGCCAATGTCATTCTCCACGTAGTCGGCGCGCTGGGAGATTTGAAATCCGGGCCGCTCACTACGCTGCCCGATACCGACACGGCCCGAACCGCTTGTTACCTGCCGGGTGACAAGGAACGGGATCATGAACCGGACCAGCTCATCCAAGTCCGTTTCGCGGGCCACCTGGTAGTTCTCATGCGTCCCGTAGGTGGCGCCCTTCCCATCCACGTTGTTCTTCACGAAAACAAGTGGCTGCTCACCAGCCTGCTCCCGCCTAGCCATGATGCGCCTGGCAATCAGGTCCCCCGCAAAGTCCCATTGCACGCCCGCCAGGGCTCCGGTGGTTTCGGGTGCGGAATATTCAGGGTGAGCGTGGTCCACGTAGAACCGGGCCCCGTTCGGCAGCACAATGGCGCTGGGGGTGAGTAGGCGCTGCTCTTCCGCGGTGGGACGACGGACCGCCTCTGACCCTCCTGACGGAGCCAAATGGTAGGGGTCGTCCGTCAGCAAGGACGGGTCGGCCTGAGCCCTGTCGAGCCGCATACCGCGCACGTCGTTCAGCGGGTCTTCACCCCGGTAGTCCCAAACAACCGCATCCCAGTCCCCCCGGTAGTCGCGGGCGTAGGTTTGCACCGCCTCCGTCGACATGACAATCGGGTTGGCGGCCGGGTCGCCGGGCCGGAAAATCCCATACTCGGTTTCTGTCCCCAGGACACGTTCAGACACTGCTGGATTCCTCCCCTGTAATAGCGCCGTTTATTGCCGAGGGCGAGCGGGCACTGTTCTGGGCCACGGGGATCACTGAGACGACCTCTGCCCCACTGAAACCGACCGTTCTGGCCCACTCATCGGGACTGGTGGTTCCCGCGAGCTCCTTGGATTCACGCATCTCTTCAGCTACCCCGTCCAGCACCATTTGCGTGGACAGGCCCCCGCCCCCATCCGCGCCATGTTCCAACGTGTCTTTGATGGCCAGTTTCTTGGCACGTTCCACGGTGCCCGCAATCATGGCCCCAGAAACCAGGTCTTCCAGGTAGATGCGCCGGCTGGTCCCATCCGCCAAGTAGATGTCAAACAGGGCCGCGGAGTCATCCCGACTGTAAAGCACGTCCAACGCGGCCTGCGTCATGGCCTGCGTGGCTCCAAGAGCACTGCCATGTTGGGATAGCATGCCCGGCGCTATCGGCAGGTCGGGCGTCAAGTACTTGCTGAAAATGTCGCGCGCCTGCTCCCGGTCCGGCCTGCTGACGCGGATGCGCACATCCAGACGGCCGGGACGCAACACGGCCGGGTCAATCATGTCCGGACGGTTTGAAGCGCCGATTACCACCACGTTTTCCATGGCTTCCAAACCATCCATCTCAGCCAGGAGCTGGGGCACGATCATGGTTTCTACGTCCGAAGAGATTCCGGTGCCGCGGGTGCGGAAAAGCGCTTCCATCTCATCGAAAAATACGACGACAGGAACGTCCGAGGACGCCAACGCTCTGGCTCGGGCAAAGATAGCGCGAATATGGCGCTCCGTTTCACCCACGAACTTGTTCAACAACTCCGGGCCCTTGATGGAAATGAAATAGGTGCGTTCCCCCTCATCCCGGGAAGACAGTGACGCCGCCACCGCTTTAGCGATCAGCGTCTTCCCGCTGCCGGGTGGGCCGTACAGCAGGATGCCACGCGGCGGACGCAGCCCGTAAGAACGGTACAGCTGAGGGTAGGTGAAGGGCAGCTCGATGGCGTCACGAACCTGTTCAATCTGCTCATCTAACCCGCCAATGTCGTCGTAGGACACGTCTGGGGTTTCGGGGGTCAGCAGGTTCTCAACATCCGTGCGGACCACCCGCTCGTAGGCGAATCCGGCCCGGGCATCCACCAGAACATAGTCACCCGGCTCCAGAGCACCGTGACGCAGGGGCCCCGCCAAGCGCACAACGTGGTCCTGACCGGTGTCCGTGCCCACCAGGGCGCGGTCTGTGCCAACTAGTTCCAGAACGGATGCGACAGACCCCTCCTTCGGGAACGCTGCCCCCTCCACTGCGACCAGGTTTTCATCTAACCTGATTAACTGTCCGGGGCTAACAGCGTCAAAACTGAATTCGGGCGCAACCGCCAGGCGCATGGGACGGTTGTTGACCAGCACCTCCGCCTCCAACAAGTGGGGGAACCCAGCGACGTAAACGCCGAATTGGGCTGGCGGACGGTGCAGCAAATCAACTTCGGCCTGCAATTCTTTAATCTGCTTGCGGGCCCGCACCAACGCGTGGGTCAGGTTGCTGTTCTTTTCTTCCAGTCCACTGACCTGAAGCTGTAGTGCACCGCTATCCTGCTGCATCACTTGTCATCGCTTTCTTCCCCATGGGGACCCCGCCTCTACTGACCGCTCGCCTCTCCTGACTGTTCGTCTTTGCTGGCCGTTTGCCTTCACTGGCCGTTCGAGCCATTGGCTTCATCACCGGATTCGCTATTGGGCTGCTGGGCGCTTGCCTCTTCGGCCTGAAGGTTTGAGCCTAGCCAAGTCTGCACTTTTCTTTGCAGCTCACCGCGCACTCGCCTCAGTTTCCGCTTCCCGGGAACACGCGCCCCAACCGCGTCCTCCGTCCACTCATCCCGCGGCGACCACTGCGGTTCCTGCCCCTCTTTTGCTGGGGCGGGCCGCAGCACCTGTTGCAGTGGGACGGTTGCGGGGGCAAGCACGCGGGCAGTTAACAAAAACCCACTGTGAGCCACCATCCGGTGTTCGGGCCGCACCGACAGGCCCTCCAAATGCCAGGGGCGCACCAGCGACTCCCAAGAGTCGGGTTCAGTGAACCGTTCCGATTCTTTCAACGCTTCCGCAAGCGTCGACAATTGGCTGACGGTCGCCACATAGCAGGTGAGAACGCCGCCTGGAACCAGCACGTCCGCCACGTCCCCCACGTGCGTCCACGGGTCCAGCATGTCAAGAACCACCCGGTCGAAAGAGCCCGGGGTCGCCTGCTGCAAGAAATCCGCCAGGTCGGCAACCGCCAAGTCCCACGCGGGGTGGCGGCCGCCGAACCATAAGTCCACGTTTGCCTGCGCGATGTCCGCAAAGTCCGGGCGCAACTCAACGGACTGCAAAAAACCATCCGGCCCCACCGCGTTCAACAGCGACAGGGTGAGGGCCCCTGAGCCAACCCCGGCCTCCAAAACTCGCGCGCCAGCAAAAATGTCGCCCTCCGCCACTATTTGGGCGGCGTCCTTCGGGTAAACGATGGTGGCACCCCGGGGCATGGACATCACGTAGTCAACTAGTCGAGGGCGAACCACCTGGAACGTGGCCCCCTGCTCAGTTGTCACCACCTGACCGTCCGGCTGGCCAAGCACCAGGTCGTGGTCCAAAAAACCCCGGTTCGTTTGGAAACGCCCCCCTGCCACCAGGGTTATGGTGTGCAGCCTGCCTTTAGGGTCGGTGATCTGGGCGCGGTCGCCCTCAACGAAGACCTGGGGATACCCGGCGGGTCCTAAGCGGCGGCTGTCCGCAGGCGCAGTTGCGCTGTCCGCGTCCGCGTTGGAGGTCCCGGAAGTGGGGATCCGGGAAGTGGCCTGAGGCGTGTGGGTCATACTCTTCAGATAATCCCATTCGTCCTGTTTCCACAATGGATATGTGAGACCACAGACATCTGCCCGGGCCAGTAGGCTGACGCTATGAGTCAACGTCCCCCTGCCCTGTCTGCCAGCCGCGCCAAAGACTACTTGCAGTGTCCACTGAAGTTCCGTTATTCGACGATAGATGGGATCCCCCAGCCGCCAACTGAAGCGACTTTCAAGGGGACGGTGGTGCACCTGGTGTTGGAGCGCCTGTTCGACCTGCCTGCAGCAGACCGCACCCCGGAGCAGGCGCAAAGCCTGCTGCCAGCAGCATGGGCGGACACCATGGAAAGCGAAAAGGGGTCTGAAGACCTGTTCCCCAACGCGAACCAGGAAAACCGTGCCTACGAATCCACGAAGGACCTGGTGGCTAACTACTTCCACCTGGAGCGCCCCCAAAACTTGCATCCTAGGGGGCGGGAAGAGTTCCTGGATGCGCGCCTGGACAATGGGATTCTGCTGCGGGGAATAGTGGACCGGATAGATCAGGCGCCGGACGGGGCGCTGCGCGTGGTTGATTACAAGACTGGCAAGTCCCCCCACCCGCGTTTCGTGAACGAAGCCCTGTTCCAAATGCGTTTCTACGCTTTGCTGCTGCAGCAGGCCTGGCAGCTACCGAAGCGGATGCAGCTACTGTATTTGCGGGACGGACAAGTGCTGACTTTGGACCCCCAGGCGCAAGACATCGAAAGGTTCGCGCTGGATGTTGAGGACCTGTGGCGGGACATCGAAGCGGACGCTCTGGCCGGTGAGTTCAAACCCAAAACTTCCCGCCTGTGCGACTGGTGCGCGTATCAGGATATTTGCCCCGCGTTTGGGGGAACGGAACCGGAGATACCTGAGGCCGGCCGCGCCCGACTGCTAGCCGTGCGACAGTCCACAGACGAGGCGTAGCGCCCCGCGCTAAGCGGCCGGCACTAAGCAGCCGGGGCGTGTGAAGGCGGGGTGCCTCAGGCCGGCAGATCCGAGGGTGGGGTGAGGGGCTCCCCGTCCTCATCCAGTTCATCGACGACCGACCCCGCGGCGATGCGGCGTAATGTGGCTAAATCCAAGTCCTCCACGCTGCCCACGCGGGACAGCCGCTCTTGAGCTGGAATGGGTACGACACATGGAATGCCGATCACGTTGCCCCCGGCAGCGATCCCGGAGGTTAAACCGGATGGGGAATCCTCCAAAATAACGGTCCCCGCCGGGGACACCCCCAACTGTTCGGCTGCCTTCAGGTACGGCTCCGGGTTCGGTTTCATGTTCTGAACATCATTCGCGCTTATCACCACGTCGAAGACGCCGGGAAGGCGGGAAACGACGGCGTCAGCCAAAACCTTGGGGGAAGAGGTGACCAGGGCCAGGGGCACCCCAGCCTGCTTCAGTTCCTGCACCAACCGCTCGGCGCCCGGACGCCACCGCAGTGGCTGGCTAGAAACGGCCTGTTCCATCCAGTCAATTAGGTGCTGCACAATCTGTTCAGGGGAATCTTCGGACCCCGTCCATTCCTTCAAGGCGCGTCCGGTCACCAACATTTGGTTACCCACCATGGCTTCTGCCTGTTCCGTTGTCCAAGGCTTCCCGTAGGGGGCCGCGTATTCCATTTCCGACTGGAACCACAGGGGCTCCGTGTCCATCAAGGTGCCATCCATGTCAAACAGCACAGCGTCCAGTTTGGGTTCGGAATCAACCATTACTTGCTTCACTTATCCAATCATTTGAAGAAGCCATTGAAGAGGGCGAGCCACCCACCGTAGCAAATGCGCGCGCGTCCCCCCGGTAGACTGCAACCCATGGAACTACGCTTGCTTGGTCACGCTGGCCTCACCTTCTCCGTCCTCACCTTGGGCACTCTCACGTGGGGCCGGGACACGGACGCTGAAGAGTCAGCATCTCTTCTGGGGACGTTCGTTGATGCGGGTGGCAGCTCACTGGACGTGCCAACCGACTGGGATTGCCCCACGTTCGCGGGGCGACTAGCAACCGTGCGGGACCTGCTGGAAGGGCCCTTCGCGGACCACCGTTTCACGTTGACGCTGCGCTCCGGCGCCCTTCCCAAGCCCGACGGTCCGGCCCCCACGCGCCCCGTTCACGGCCCGCTGACGTCACGAAAGCACTTGCTGGAATCCTTGGATTATTCGTTGGACAGTTTGGGGCGGGACTCCGTGGACCTGTGGGTTATTCACGGTCCCCTGCAGCGGGTGCCCTTGGATGAGGTGCTCTCCGCGGCCGCCCTGGCCTACACTTCGGGGCGCGCCAACTACGTGGGCCTGTCTGGATTTTCCGACTGGGACTTGGGTGCCGCCACCCAGGCCGGCCTGACAGATCGGGTCGGCCTGTCCGCCTTAGCCACCCCACTTTCCCTACTGGAGTCTGCCCCGCTTCTTTCCGCTGTCCCCCACGCTGCGGCTGCTGGGCTTGGAATCTTGGCGCACAGCCCCCTGGCTCAAGGTGTTCTGACGGGCAAGTACATGCACTCCACTCCCCCTGATTCGCGGGCCGCCTCCCGGCATTTGGGGGCTCTGACCGCACCCTACTTCGGGGCGCAACAGGGACGGGTTGTTGAAGCAACCGTTCGGGCGGGCGCCGAATTAGACAAGCACGCAGCCCAAATAGCGTTGGCTTGGGTGCTGTCCCAACCGGGTATCACCAGCACTGTCGTTGGCCCGCGCACGGCACGCCAACTGGAAACGCTGCTTGACGGGTTCCCTGTCCGACTGCCCCGGGAACTAAGAGACGTTCTAACCGAGGTCGCTGTCAGGTAGGGGCGCCTGGTAGGACCATAGGACTAGTGGCCCGTCGTCGCGTGAAACGTACGTCCAGGACACCGTTGCCGACTGCTCTTCGTCGATGTCCGCAGCTGGCTTTTGCTCGCGCTTTCCTACGGGCACGGAACCGTCAGCACTACTGTCGTTAGACCCGCGATTGCTGGTGGGGCTACCGCCATTAGCGTGGGGACCAATAGCGTGGGGATCAGTAGTTGGAGTCGTAGTCGGGATTGTAGAGGTCGACTTCTTCGATCTGGTCATCCTCGTCCTCATCCTCGCCCTCATCATCCAGCAGTTCGAAGGGAAGGTCGATCCCTGACTCCGTGAAAAGCACGTCGTCGTAGGTGAAGAACGCGTCGCGCAAACGCTCCTCCGCAGTGTCCAGGACCGCGTCGGACACAATGTCTGCGTTGAGCGTTAAATCCAAGTGATGCTCGAACGCTGCCACCAGCCGGGCCAACGCTCCGCGTGCTTCTGCCGTCATTTGGACACCTTCCTTAGAGGCCGTGTGCTCACGGTAACCCAAGCTGAGCGCGGATGACGGAAATCATCAGGTCTGTCCCTTTAATTTCCGCGGTCTGCTCACCGCCAACAATCCGGGCAGTGCCCTCGGAATCGAACAGTTGTGAGGCGCCCATGGTTGGCCCCAGTGGCAGGACAACCATCATAGGTTTCGGTTGGTAGGCTCGCACCGGTTCGCCACCCTCAATTTGGGCGGCAATGTTCGCCACAACAACGTGCGCTTGGGCGCGCGCCGCGTCCGCCCTTTTCGCTTCCGAAATGTCCGTAACGTCCCCCAGGGCATACGCATAGTCGTGCCCCGCTATCTGCAGCGTGGGCAGGACCCGAATGGTTTCGTCCTCGTTCAACGCGTTCGCATAGTCGGTGCCCCGCAAATAGCCCGTGGCGGGACGCGACCCGTAACACTGAAACCAAATGTCCCCATCCACTTTCACGCCATCCTGCGTGACAACGTTGAACCGTCCCAGAGTCCCGGAGTCGGTGTTCGGCGGGTAGGAAAGCGGGGAGCCCGCAGTCACCTTCACTCCCAGTTCAGCCAGCTGGTCTTCCACACGGTGGCGCAACTCCGCTGTCAGCCCTGGGGTGGGAAGGATCGTATCTTCCTTCTCCACAATCTCAATGGTCAGGTTCGGGTAGGCGTCTGCAAGCTCACCTGCCAACTCCAACCCGACGGTGCCGCCACCAACGATCACGGCTTTACTTGCTTTCCCTAAGTCCTCACGCAAATCCCGCAAGCGTAGTTGTGTGAGGGCGCTGGTTCCAGAGATCTGTTTTGCGGGGAACGGGTATGAGGATCCGGTGGCTAAAACCAGGTAGTCCGCCTGCAAGGTTTCACCACCGTAAAGGTGGATGGTGTGCCCCTCTATTCTCGCTACCGTGCCCTGCATGACTTGGCCATGTTTCAGTAGGTAGGAGTAGGGCATGAAAATGGACTGCCCCCACACGTCGTCAGTTGCGGCCCGCAGGGCTGCCACGTGGTGCACGAACTGGTCGTTGCGTTCCACCAGGGTGACGTCAGCGATGGGGTCCAACCCTTTAGCAACAGTCACACCGCCGTAACCGCCACCAACGACCACCACCCGAGCCTTCCGCTCTTCCCCCATACGCCCCACTCCGTTTACGCCGCTCAATTTCAGTTGCCCTTCAAGTTGCCCTTGCGCCTAGCTTACGGGCCCCGCCAGGCCGCGGCGCCTGATCACTGCTTCCCCTGAGGGGTGGCGCCCCAAGACTGCGGTGAATGAGTCCAGGGGCGGGCGTGAGTTCCCGCGGGAGAGGATCTGGTCGCGCAGGATCGCACCCGCCTGCCGGTTCAGTCCCCCGTCAGTCGTTGCCGTTTCGTTTGTCCCCTCCGCACCACTGTTCGCCGGGCGGTTCTGTGCGGCGGGCCCGCGCAACCATTCTTCCAGTTCGCCGACCATCGCTTCAGCCCACATGTAGGAGTAATATGCGGCGTCATACCCACCAGCGAACGCGTGCGCAAAGTAGGGGGTCCGGTACCGGGGTGCCACTAGGGAGTTGTCAGCGCCACCGGCCTGCAGGGTCTGCCCTTCGAACGTTTCAACCTGGTCTGGGTGCTCCGGCAGTGTGCCTGCCGGCCCGTGCCACCCCTGATCGATAAGGGCGGCCTGCACGTATTCCATGGTGGAAAATGCTTGGCCGAATTGCATGGAGCGAACTAGGGCGTCCAGAACCTCCCCATCCAGGGGCTCACCTGTTTCCCAGTGGCGGGCAAACCTACCCAAAACTTGGGGATGGTAAGCCCACATTTCATTCAGCTGGCTGGGTAGTTCCACGAAGTCACGGGGAACATTAGTGCCGGCTGTCCCCTGGTAGTAGGTGTCTGACAGCAGGCCGTGCAGAGCGTGCCCAAATTCGTGGAAGCAAGTTTCAACGTCATCCCAAGAAAGCAGGGTTGGCATTCCGGGTGCTGGTTTCGCGAAGTTCGTGTTGTTGGTGACGATCGGCAGGTCGCCAGTGCGCCGATTGCCCGACTTTAGGCCCGACATCCATGCCCCGCCATTCTTCCCGGGCCGTGCGTACCAGTCCGCTAAGAACAGGCCCAAGGGCTCACCGTCTTGGTCCCGCACCTCCCACGCTTCAACGTCCGCATCCCAGCCGACCACGTCCGGACGGGGAACGAAGTCTAAACCGTACAGTTCATGTGCGGCGTAGAAAACACCGTCCTGAATGACCCGGTCCAGTTCCAAATACGCCTTCAGGTCCTCCGGGTTTACACCCAGGTTGGCTGCCTGTTCACGACCCTCGTAATACAACCAGTCAGAAACAGTCAGCTCCGTGCCGTCCTGCTGCGCGCGGTCCCCGTAGATTTCGGCCTGCTCACTCAGGGCCGTGCCTGCCTCAGCCGCAACGGTCCCCAGCAGGTCACGCACCGCCGCCACGGACGGCACTGTCTCTTCAGAAACCACAAGGTCCGCGTGGCTGGGAAAGCCAAGAAGCTGCGCACGTTTCGCGCGGGCTGCCGCCAATTCCAGAATGAGGGGGCGCGTGTCCAGATCCTGCGCCGCCCCGCCCTCGTCCCCCTTGGTGCCAAAACCGCGGTTAATTGAATTGTGGAGGACGCGCGCCCGAGTCTCCGGGTTCGCTAGCGAAGCGATTTGGGGTGGCTGGGAATAGTTAGCGACCCCGAGGCGCCACCCGCGCCCTACTTCCTTCCCAGCCTCAGCCGCAGCACTGATTTCACTGTCGGTGAGCCCCTCCAATTCGGCTAGGTCATCCCCGCTGGTG
Source organism: uncultured Actinomyces sp. (assembly GCA_964346705.1). GTDB lineage: Bacteria > Actinomycetota > Actinomycetes > Actinomycetales > Actinomycetaceae > Scrofimicrobium. The sequence goes on from CAYFVT010000014.1 coordinate 11,487, forward strand.
CCCGCGCGTTGCAGCTGCTGCACGATTGCAGTGTCGATCTGCGCCTGCAAGGTTGCGATCTGAGCGTTCAGGGCGCGCAGCTCCTGCTGCTGCTCATCCTGTAAGGTCACCCCCGACCTGCGGAAGGCGCGCAACATTTCCTGCACCAGCCAAGCTGTTTCTTCATCCAAATCTTCCAGTTCCGCCACCTGCTGGTAACGCTTGTAGATAGCGGGGTTCAGCCAGAAGTCATCCCCGTGCCGGGCGAACGTGGCAGCCAAGTCCTGCTGCAGATCCTCTAATTCGGTGCCGCCGACCGAGGACAGCAGTGTCCAAAACACAGCGCTGGCCCTGTCAAGAACTTCCCCCGCTGCATCCACCGCAATCACAGTGTTCTCCACAGTCGCCGGCGCCGGGTTGTCCCCGATCTCCTGCCACTGCCGTTTCTCTTCCTCTATTCCCTTCAGTAAGGCTGGCTTAAGGTGGGCCACCTCAATAGCGGAAAAGTCGGGCATCCCGAATGGAAGGACAGACTCTGTCAATAGCGGATTGGTTTCAGCTGGCACTTTGACGACCTCAACAATCTGATTACCTGAACTGGTTACTGGTTCAACCGGCTAAAACTTGAACCGGATGAGATTCGAACTGCGACCGGCGACCAAGCTAGTCGCGTGCCTGACCTAACACGCCGGCGATGTCGGGTTCCCTGAAGTTCGGGCCCTTCAACACTTTGCCGTCCTCACGGCGCTTAACTGAACCGTCCTCCATCAGTTTCGACAGGTTTGAAGAATGGACCTCCGCCATCACTCGGTCCAAGTCGATTCCAACTTCCAGAGCCATGCCATAAATGACGTAGGTCAGGTCTGCAAGAGCGTCAGCAGTCTCAACCAGGTCTCGCTCCCCCTGGTCAGTGATGGTTCCGATTGCCTGGCCGATGTGAGTGCCAGCCTTAGGTCCGTACACTGCCGTGTACAGTTCCACCAGTTCCTCAGCTATCAGGCTCATGCGCATTCCAAGGCGCTCCGTGTCCAGGCTTGGGTCAGCCCCGTCCTCAACCAGGTTCGGCATTTGGTACACGCGGTGGAACTCGCTCACCAGCTCCTGCGGGGCGGAACCGGGCAGAACAGGCGCTGTAGGCGCCGTCTGCAGGTTCAGGGCGTCCTCTGGCAGCCCGGGCCAATCGGTTGCCAACAGACCTGACTGCCAGCTGTGCAGCACGGACCCGTCCGCCTCCAGGTCGCGGCGCGTCCCCTCCGGATGAAAACCCAGGTTGCGGGCAATTCGCTGCGACGGGTAGTTGCCAACCTCAGCAACATGCACGACCCTGCGGGCCCCAAGATCAGCGAAAGCAGCATTCACAGCCAAAGCAGCAGCCCGGGTGGTGATCCCCTGCCCGCGGGCCTCCGGGTGGCCCCAAAACCCCACCTCGTACGTTCCTGGCTCCCGCTGCTCTAATGCCACGGCACCAACTAGGGGGCCGCCCCCTGCCTCCCCTGCCGTGTCCCCAGGCTGACCGATGCGGATTCCCCACACGGGGTTCCCCGCCCGCCACTGCTCGGGGCAGAAACTTGTTGTGAACTCTTCAGCGTCCCTGCGGGTGTAGCCACTTTTTGCCCACGGCAGCCAGCGGGCGGTCAGCGGGTCCCGCCCCGCCTGGTAAACGCGTTCGCTGTCCGCCCCCGTTATGGGGGTCAGTGTTAAGCCCAGCCCAGCCAAGGTGCGGACCGCGTCCGCAGGTGACTCCCCCGGTTCCTGCACTACTGTTCCCCCATCCACCCGTTAGTCCGAACCGTTCCCCCATCCGCAGTTTCACCCGCGTCGCTCCCAGCGGTGTTTTCGGCGGTATTTTCCGTGTTCTCGAGCGCGGCTTCGACAATGCGTTCGAAGGCTTCTTCCGTTTGAACCCCCTCAACGAAGGTTGTTTCATCAAAGATGAAAGTGGGGCTCTTCGTTATGCCCAGGTGCAGTCCGATGTTGAATTCCTGGTGGACCATTTCGCCTAGGCCCGCATTTGCTAGTGCTTCCGCCGTGGCCTCCCCCGCAATACCGAAGTCCTGCCCCACCCCAACCAACACTTCCGGGTCAGCCAGGTTTAAGCCCATTTCGAAGCGGACACGCAGCAGGGCTTCCGCGACTTTGGGTTGCAACGCGTCTGGGCCGGGTGCAGGGTCCAATTCCCCCGCAAAGGCTATGAGTTTCTGCGCGGCCACCGTATCCGGACCCTTCGTCTGGCGCAGGACGCCCTCCTCAAGAAGAATCCCCACCGCACCAGCCTGCTTCTCAACGTCCGTGGCCACGTCCGCTTTCAGGGGCAGCTCAGTCAATCCCAGGAGGGGACGAATCTGCACTAGAGGCGGGTCCCCCACCTGTCCGCTTTCCGCTGTGCTGGCAAGAGCTCTGCGGAAGGCGCGCAATCCCAAGTAGCTTCGGGGGTCTAACAGGTCCAGCCAAACGTCGACACGCACCATTTGCTCCTATCCTGCGGCTTAGATTATCGAGGGCGATTAGTTACGGCAGAAGCCAAGTCAGATTGTACTGGGTAGTTGCAGAGTGCACGCACCCGGTTCGATTAGTCAGAGGGCGGGGCAGCGTGCTAGCTTAGAGTCGCTTGATTGCCGGGCACTTCTGATCGCCGGGCACTGCGCGGGTGGCGGAATAGGTAGACGCGCTAGCTTGAGGTGCTAGTCCTCCTTATAGAGGGTGGGGGTTCAAGTCCCCCTCCGCGCACTGGTAAGGGCCCCGTCTTGGTTGACATACTTCCAAGACGGGGCCCAACGCATTCCCTGGACGCGCTTCGCGAGCCGGCAGGGCCGAATGTGACGAT
>CAYFVT010000014.1:14389-22476 GCA_964346705.1 uncultured Actinomyces sp.
GTGACGATGTGAACGCGGCGAAGGAAGAATTTGGGGATGACTCGGAAGAGGCCGCAGCGTTGCAGGCCCAGCGCGACACGCAGATGAACGCTTCGTTCCTGCGCGCTTCCCTGTTCACCTCCATCCTCGCCTTCGGTGTTTCCCTGCTGGCCATGGGCACCGGTGTGGTCACTATTCTGGGTGGCGTCGTGTCCGTGCAAAGCTCCAAACGGCGCGAAGAGTAGCCTGCCCAAGAGCGGCCACTGAACGCTGACTGGCCACTGCCGGTTGGCCAATGCTGGTTAGCCAGTGCTGATGCGACCGAAGGGCCCGGGGTGGGATGAACCTCCCCGGGCCTTTCGCTGTCCAAAAGTTGGGCTCCGGAGAAAAGTGAGGGGTGAGCGTGCAGCGCATCATTGGGATTGACTTGGCCCGATTCCTTGCAATTGTTGGGATGATGGCCGCCCACCTCCTGCTGCCAAATGGTTGGGTGCCGTGGGCTGTGCCGGTGACTGACGGGTTCCCAGCCGCCCTGTTCGCCGTGCTGGGTGGGTTCGGCATGGTTTTCGCGTCCCGGCGCCTTTTTGAGGTCGGGGAACGTGCCCAAGCAGTCGGGGTGCTTGCCATCCGCGGTGTCCTTGTAGGCAGCATTGGGGTTGCCCTGACGTTGTTGCCTGACCATCTGATCGCAGTGGTTCTGGTGTACTACGGGCTGGCTCTTCTTTTGGCTGCCCCGTTCCTGCTGGCACCAACCGCAGTTCTGGTGCCGACTGTGATCGCCCTACTGGTCGCCACCCCACCCCTCCTGCACGCCGCGCGATATCAGGCCACCTTGTCTGCGCTGCCCGGAGGACTAGACACGTCCTCTTTCCAGTCTCTTCTCATTTCCGCTGCGCTCACGGGGACGTACCCGGCCGTCACGTGGCTGACATACCTGCTGCTGGGGGTCATGTTTGCGCGAATGCTGCTTCAGGGGGCCGAGGGCGGGTCCCCCAAGCGGAGCAGTGTCCTCCGAGTCGGCATTTGGGGGGCCGCGCTTGCCGCTACGGCCCAGTTGGCCAGCAGCACTTATGTTCGGGTTGCGTCCGAAAAGCTTGCAGCCGAATCAGGCACGACCACCGCGGATGCTGCAACTGTCCTGCTGGCAAGTCAGAGGGGAGCACCAGCATTTGACGGCTGGGCCAGCCTCCTGGTCGCGGCTCCCCATTCGGGTTCAGCCACAGACGTGCTTCGCACGGCCGGTGCCGCTGTGCTGCTGACGGCAGTCCTGGTTGCGATGACGCGCACATGGCGACAAGCACCCCCCTGGCTGCAACCTTTTGTTGCCGCGGGAGCGTCCCCCCTCAGTGTTTACGTGCTGCACGTGGTGCTCACTGCCCTCACGTTTCCCGGATGGCAGGGGTTGGCGTCGCATTCCTCGGCCCTGTTCCACTACTCCTTCTGGTGGCAGCTTGCTCTGGTTATCGGTTTCGGCGCATTCCTCGCCCGAAGGGGCAGCCGCGGACCATTGGAGATCGCAGTCTCCACGGTTTCAAATGTGGCTGTTTCAAATGTGGCTGCCGCGGATGTGGCGGTCTCTCCGCCCGACGACGATGATCCACAGAGCCCCGGTGACTTTAGTCGGTGAAGTGCGCGTCCCGGAGAGTGTCCTCTAAATGTTCAAAGGCCTCTACGATCCCGTCAATGTGCGCATCAGTTAGGTCGTCAAGCAACAGTCCGCGAACAGTGTTTTGGTGAATCTGGGTTGCCAGCTCGGTTTGCTGCACGCCCTTAGGCGTCAAGGTGACAACGTAGCCGCGCCCGTCACGCCCGCTTTGACGTTTCTCAACCAGTCCGTCCTTGATCAGGCCTGACACTAAATACGTTGTGCGCGATGGTATGAACCCCAAATGTTCAGCCAGTTCTCCCATCCTGAACGACCGCCCAGGAGCTTCGTAAAGAGTCAACAAAATGTTGTAGTCGACCAGGGAAACCTTGGCGTCAGCCTTCAACCGGGTTTCAAGGACCCCCTGCAGCCGTGTTGATGCTTCGAAGAAGATGCGCCACGCCAATGTTCGCCGAGTTTCCTGTTCCTCGGTTGCTGCCGGGCGCCGACCGTCACCTGGTGGGCCACCTATAGGCGCGTCAAGCGGGCCCGCAGCAAGGTTGTCGGCCGCACTCACAGTTCTCCCTCCAGTTGCAGACCAGCCGGGCCCCGCAACTCTGCCGTTACCCTCATCCGCGCCCTCCTGAGCACCTCACCGCCGGTGAGCGCGCCGCTGCTGATTCTAATCCGCCAGGCATTCCACGAAACCGTGAACCCTGGTCAACGCGCCCCATTTTAGCGGAAGCGGTGACAACGGAGAGGCTTGTGGGAAACGAGCCCGCGAAATACCGCACAGATGTGTTTACAAGGCACACCGCAAGACCCCGACGGAGATGTCCTGGGCCACACCCTACGGAAACGAAGTAGGATAGTTTTCTAGGAAGGGGCGCCATGAACGCTGAAACTGCACCTAACTCGTCTGAGAACACCCCCGCCGCTGTGGACGACCAGACCCCCGCAACTGGGTCATCCATCCCCCGGTGGCTGCGAAATGCGGGCCTTGGTTCGTGGGCCCTGATTGGCATTTCGCTGGTGGTAATCGGCATCGTGTACGGCACGGCACAAATCTCCCCAGTTTTTGTCGCCATTTTCGCGGCCCTCGTGTTCACCGCCCTGCTAAACCCGACGGTGGACAGCCTGAACAAACACATGGGACGCGGGATCGCCGTTGTGATTACGTTGCTGGGATCAATCCTCGTCTTCGCTGGGCTGATCACGTTCGTTGTTACTTCCGTGGCCGGCCAGTGGTCGCGTTTGGGGAATCAACTGGCCCACGGCATGGACAAGATTGTTGACTTCCTGGACGGGCTCCCTTTCAACATCAGCTTAACCTCCGACCAGGTCTTCGAGTGGATGAGCACCATGATGACGCGGGGGGAGGAATACCTTTACGAAAATTGGGAGCGACTGGCAACCCGCGCCCTGTCCAACGTTGGTGGTGTTGGCCTGTTCTTCATGATCCTGTTCCTGACCCTGTTCATCACCATATTCTTCCTGCTGCAGGGCTCACAAATGTGGCGCTGGTTTTTGAACATGCTTCCCACAGATAAGCGCGCCATCTGGAATCATGGCGCCCAAGCCGGGTGGGCAACATTCTCCGGCTACGCCCGCGGCACCATGATCATCGCCTTCCTGGACGGGATGATGGCCTGGATATTCCTGGCAATAGTTAGGGTTCCCTTAGCGCCTGCACTGGGCGTCCTTGTCATGATTGGGGCCCTGATCCCTCTGGTTGGTGCGCCTGCAGCCATGCTGGTCGCAATGATCGTTGCACTTGCCACCTCCGGCCCCTGGACCGCCCTGCTGGTGGGTATCGGGATCGCCCTGATTGGCCAGCTAGAGGGCCACGTCCTGCAACCACTGATCATGGGTGCACAAGTCTCCCTCAGCCCCGTTGTAGTTGGTATCGGCGTCATGGCAGGCACCCTGGTTGCCGGTTTGCTGGGTGCGATCATCGCTATTCCGGTGATCGGCGTGACCTGGTCAGTGTTCTCCGCCCTCTACCATCGGGACCCGCCAATCAAGGGACCTTTGCCTGACCTTCCGGACAACACCAGCGGGGAGGGCGAAGCCAGTTCGGATCCGGCAGCCAAGCAGAAGCCCGGGCTGCTAAATGACTTGAAGAAGCTGCTAAAAATTGGGCACAAGAAAAAGAAGGACTCGCACCATCAGGCTGAACATTCCGCCTGAAGCCGGCGGCGCACCCTGTGTCAACGAAAATCGCGGGAAGTGACGGGGACAGGCAAACGCAACGGCTGTAACTCTTGTGCCACGACCGCGATTGCTCCCTCCCCTTTCTCTACCTTGCCCCGAACTAAAAGAGCGCCCGATTCTTCCGCCACCTTCAAATAGCGTTTCCACACGCCAACAGAACAGATGACGTTTGCTAAACCACTTTCGTCCTCTAACGACAAAAATGTTGTTCCTTTAGCTGTTGCTGGACGTTGCCGATGCGTCACGACCCCCGCAATACGGGCCACCCGCCCATTTTCCACCTGCCCCAGTTCACCAAGGGGAACCACCCCCCGGTCAGCCAGGTCATTGCGAAGAAACTGCAGCGGGTGTCCGGCCGTGGAAAGGCCAAGGGTCTGGTAGTCGGAAAGCATTTCTTCCCCCGCCCCCATTGCAGGTAACCCCGATGGGGGTGGGGTAACTTCAAGACCCGGCAAGTACGGCTGATGCCACGAGGGCTGCCCGGCCATGGCAGCCTGCCACACGCCTTCCCTGCGACTCACCCCCAGGTCCGCAAGCGCACCTGACATCGCTAGTTTCTCTAACTGCGCGGCTGTTAGTTCCGCCCGGGCCGCCAAGTCGGAAAACCCCCTGAAAGCACCGTGCCCTCTAGCGTTGACTATGCGGCTAGCAGCCTGGCCTATACCCTTGATACCGCTCAACCCCAGGCGAACAGCGAGCCGCGAATTAGCAGTGACCAGGGATGCAACCCCCGCAGTTGAGGGCTCCTGACCCGTATCATCCGTGTGCGTGCCACCCGTTACCTCAACCACTTCAGCCTGCTCATCGGAGTGGACAACGCTGGGGGGTAACACTTTGATCCCGTGGCGGCGCGCGTCCTCCACCAGGGTTGCGGGGGAATAGAATCCCATGGGTTGGCTGGCCAGAATGGACGCATAAAAATGTTCCGGGTAGTGAACTTTCAGCCACGCTGAGGCGTACACCAGGTAGGCGAAAGAGAACGCGTGCGATTCTGGGAACCCGAATTCGGCGAACCCTTGCAACTGTTGGAACAGTTCCTCCTGGACTTGCGTTGGGATGTTCCTCTGTGTCATTCCAGTGAAGAGGGCGGGACGCAGTTCCCGCATTCTTTCCGCCGAGTTTTTAGCGCCTATAGCGCGCCGAAGCTTATCTGCCTGGCCGGGGGTGAACCCTGCAACATCAACGGCTAATTGCATTAGCTGCTCTTGGAATAGGGGGACCCCCAAAGTTTTTTCTAGAGCATCCTTCGCTAGCGGGTGTAGGTAAGTGACGGCTTCCCGCCCCGCACGCCGCCGCAAATACGGATTCACTGCCTGCCCTTGAATGGGGCCGGGCCGGATTAGTGCGACCTCTACGACTATGTCGTAAAATCGGCGTGGTTTCAGGCGGGGCAAAGTGTTCATTTGGGCCCGTGATTCCACTTGAAACACGCCCACCGTGTCCGCAGCACACAGCAAGTCGTAGACGCGGGGATCCTCCTGAGGCAGGTTGTGTAGGTCCAGAGGGCGTCCCCGCCAAGTTATTCCCCCTTGTTCCAGCCAGGTAAACGCTTTCCGCAGGGCAGTGAGCATCCCTAATCCCAGCAGGTCGAATTTCACTAGCTTTGCGTCCGCACAATCTTCTTTGTCCCACTGCAGTACCGAACGGTTCTCCATCGCCGCCCACACCACCGGGCACACCCGGGACACGGGCTGGCGGGTTAGGACCATGCCCCCTGGGTGTATTCCCATGTGCCTGGGCAAGCGCTGCATTTGAGCCGCCAAATTGAGCACACCATCGGGTATTCCGGCCCCCCAGGAACCCGTCCCTTTCCGGGAGCGGGAAGTGAGGGCGGACCACTGTTTCACTTGACTCTCTGGGTAACCAAAGGCTCTAGCAGCGTCACGGATGGCTGACTTAGGGCGGTAGGTGATCGTGTTCGCCACCATGGCAGCGTTCTTCCTGCCGTACCGGGAGTAAACGTACTGAATGACTTGTTCCCGTTCTTGAGCTTCAATGTCCAAGTCAATGTCGGGGGCCTCCGCCCGGTCGGGGGAAAGGAAGCGTTCAAACAACATTTTGTGTCTGACCGCGTCGACCGCCGTGATCCCGAGCGCATAGCAAACAGCGGAGTTAGCGGCTGATCCCCTTCCCTGGCACAAGATCCCAGTGTTGGAACAGAAATCAACTATGTCTTTCACAATCAGGAAGTAGCCCGGAAAACCCAGTTGTTCAATGACCCGCAGTTCGTGGTCAATTTGGTCCCACGCCTGCGGGTATTCCTCCCGAGCCCCGTAATGCCGGGATGCCCCCTCATAAGTCAGGCGCGTCAGCCAAGTTGCCTCAGTGTGACCTTCAGGGACAGGGAAATGGGGCAGCCCCGGATCCACTAGGTTCAAGTCGAAAGCGAAGGCCTTCCCCAACTCAGCAGCCGCAGCAACCGCGTGCGGATAGTGCCGGTGCAACTGCAACATTTCATGGCCGGAACGCAGGAAAGAACGCCAGGCTGGTAAGTGTGGTTCAACTTCATCCAGTGAGGCCCGCAGCCTAGTGGCTGTCAGCACATCAGCCAGTGGCTGCCCGGCTGGGGTGGCCAGGTGAACGTTCCCGGTTGCAACTAGGGGCAACTTCGTTTCTGCTGCCAGTTCCGCCAAAGCATCAGCTAACTGTTTACCGTCGTGGGGTAGCAGCGTGGTTTCTACAGCAACCCGGTCCGAACCAAAAGTGGCCCGCAACTGGTCTATCACCCGCCGGGCAGCACGCAGCCCCCCGTGGGCTAGCGCTTGGCGCACCGGCCCTTCCCCACTACCTGAAAGCACCATCCAATCTGCCCCGTCCGCTGCTTCCGCTAACTCTGGCAGACCAAAATTGGCTTCCCGTTGGCCTTTCCGTTTTAGGAAGTGATCACTTAAAGTCCCACTAAGAGCGTGATAACCCTGCTGACTTGTTGCCAGAATCGGCAACCGTAACTGCCCCTTCCCTTCCTGATTAAAGGAGGCCTGGTTCCGGGACGCTACACCTGCCGGGCTGCCAAGGTTGGCTCCGTGCCCTGCGTTACCCGGGAAACTGCCGTCCGGGAAGGACGTGGCATCCAGCGACAGTTCAGCCCCATGCACTATTGGCAGTCCAGCATCCGCGCCAGCCTGAGCTGTTTGCACCGCGGAATACATACCGTCAACATCTAGAACGGCTAGGCCTGACAGTTCCAATGCTGCTGCTTGCTTGACTAGTGCCGCTGGACTGTCCGCACCTTCCAGGAACGTGAAGGCACTATGAGCGTGTAACTCCACGTAGTCAACCTGTTCCATTTCCTCATTATATGGAACGCTCGTTCGCTACGGTAGCTTTGGGCTCCCCCCAAGCGTGCCGCCGGACTCTTCCAAGTAACATCCCGCACACAAGGCTTCGTAACTTACCCCGGCCCCATCAATGGAGACCTGGTCCCCCGCGAACACAAAGTCGCCACCCACTTTCCTTCCGGTAAGGATGGCTTTGCGCCCGCACCTACAAATCGTTTTTAGTTCTTCTAAAGAGTGAGCCACTTCCAACAGTCGGGCCGAACCAGGAAACACGACCGTCTGAAAATCAGTGCGAATCCCATAGGTCAACACGGGCACCCCATCCAGCGTGGCAATACGCAGAAGGTCCTCCACCTGCTGGCGGCTGAGGAACTGCGCTTCATCAATCAGCAACGCAGCCACCGGGGGCAAGTTAGCAACGGATGGGAGCAACGCATTCGGATCATCCCCCCTTGCGTAAGCACCGAACAGCTCCCGAACATCCGATTCTGGAGTGATCAGAAAATCCACCTGCCGGCTTACACCCAGTCGGGAAAGGATCAGCCCATCCCCCTTCGTGTCCACAGCTGGCTTAGCAAGCAGGACCCGCTGCCCCCGCTCCTCATAGTTGTAAGCAGCCTGAAGCAGCGCCGTTGACTTTCCGGAGTTCATTGCCCCATACCGGAAATATAGTTTCGCCATAGCTTCCCTCCCCGCAGAAGCCTAGCTTCTGCGCCCCATATTCCAGCTAACTGCCTGCTGAACGTACAAGCCTTCCACCCACCACGTGCCCCCGCGCTGCACTAGCAGCAGGTCTGGAAATTCGCGTGCCCTCACCCGCAGGAAACATCGGGACTCATTTGGATCCAGTCCCTCAGCGTCCTGAAGGTCCGTTCGGTTCCCGGCCTTGTTCGGGAATCCAGCATTTCGGGGCCGCCACCACCGTCCCAGAACCATCCAAATCCCCACCACTTCGCCTAAGCCGTAGGTTCCTGCACCTAAGCCTGGACGATCTTCACGCACCACCATTGTTTCAGGTGTCCCCGTAAGCA
>CAYFVT010000014.1:22576-26510 GCA_964346705.1 uncultured Actinomyces sp.
AGCGCAGAAACTTCAATTCGCTGTAAAGCAGAGTCCTCATTATCAGGAACCGCGGCTGTCACCCCATCCGCCCAGGCCTGCAGTTGCCACAAGGCCCGTTTAGACACTTGCAGGGAAGAGCGGGCATCCACCATTGTCCAGGTCCTGCGATGCACACGCCCATCAACCCGCTGCAGCTCTATAGCCACGGAACTTGCATGCAGCCCCTTGTCCTCCAGCCTATTAGCCAGATCAACGCTAGCCCTAGAGGCCGCGGTAACCGCATACTCTATTTGGGTGGCAGGTGGATCTAAATCCAAACTGGCTAACACCGTCGCTTCTTGCCTGTCAGTGACAGGGGCCAGCAGATCCGTCCCAGTCGCAAGCTGCCAGAGCCGCACCCCCGGGGCGCCAAACCGGGAAGCGACCGCACTACGCCCAAGGGCTAGCAGTTGACTTACCGTGATCACCCCAAGAGACCTTAAGGTCTGCAGTGTAGAAGCAAACGGATCCTGCCCCGACACTGCGAAGTCGCCACTAAGAGCAGCCAGCGGCATGTCAGCCAGAAACCGTTCAGTAGCATCTGGTGCGACCAAGAGATTTTGTCTTGCGGCAGCAAAAGATGCTGCTAGACCACTGGCTATCCCCACCTGAGATTCAGCTCCTGTCACTGCTGCCACCTCATCCACCAGTTCCCGCATGAGGCGCTCTTCCCCACCCATCCACCGGCTGGCACTGCGCGCCGGAGCGAAAGCGAGCCCAGGACGCACCGCCACCACACCAGCTGCCACCTGGTCAAACACTTCCAACACCGTTTCAAACACGGCATTTTGACGGTCCAAATCTAGGGGGTACAGCAACAAATCTGGGCACTTATACTGCGCCTGCAACCGCGTCATTCCCAACCTGACCCCGCAAACGCGGGCAGCAGGTGTAGCGACAAGCACCTTGCCAGCATCAATCGTTGCTGCCGGTGCCCCGGGTGGCACATCAACCACCAGGGAAGCTAAAGGCCAGTCGGGTACCCACAGGGCCACGTATCGGGGTGCCCGCCCTCCCTCAGAAGAAAGGATGTTAGGACGCATGCCAGACTCCCCTACCCGGCTCACTGAAGCGCGCCCTAGAAATTGGCGGGGAAGAACTGACCCCCGGCCAAAACGAAACCGTAAGCAACGTAGTTCGTAGCGCCCGCGCCCTAGCCGCCAAAACCCTTTGCTGAGCCACCCCCACGGACACCTCACCCACCACGACCACCTGGAAGCCCTCCACCAGCGAACCCAGCACCTTGGCACCTAAAGACTGGTCCCCTAAAGACTGGGTGCCTAAAGCAGCAGCCTGCGGGCCAGAGGGGGATGCTGCTGACTGGTGGCCGCCAGCAGGTAAACGCACTGCCACCATTCGGGTTACGTCTAAGCCCATTTGCGCAACCGCGTCCCACCCCACGTCCGCAACCCCAACCAGCGCCACCCACGCGTCTGGTTCATCCAAAGCCCGCAGCATGGCAAGCATTTGCGGTAAATACACCCCCGGATCCGCGGGCGCCTGCAGGGCATTTGCCAGCCCCAAACTTGACGCCCCCAGATGATAAGTGCCCCCTACAAACCCGTCCCGCAGGTCTTCCCCCCGCACCGCCCGCACACTGCTTTTAGTTTCCGCCTGCCGTAAAGCGTTTTGGGCTTTCAAAAGTCGCTCCTGCTGCGTCGCCAGTTTCGACGCTTCCACCCGCTGCGACAACATCACCCCACCCCTTTCAGAACAACAGTTCTATCATAAGCGCGCCCGCCGACAATTCCCGGACGCATATGATGAAATGAAACAACAGACCACAGTCACTACTATTTTTGAAGGAAACGCATTGAACTTATCCTCCCGCCCCGTCGCCCCTGCACCCTACGACCTGCTTCCAGAAGTCCCCTCATTCACCGTCGTCTCAGATGACTTTGAAGACGGGGGCGCTTTGGACCTGAAGTTTGCTGGCCCTGGAGACGACGTTTCACCACACCTGCACTGGCATGGGTACCCAGAGGAAACCAAGAGCTTCCTAATCAACGTTTTCGATCCGGACGCCCCTACCCCCGCGGGTTTCTGGCACTGGACTGTAGCCTCCGTCCCTTCCGACATCCGGGAACTGCAGACAGGCTCCGGCGGGTCCGACGACGCGCTTCCCGGCGGCTCCTTCCACCTCGCAAACGATGGGGGCACCCACACCTATATGGGCCCCTACCCGCCGGAGGGCGACCGCCCCCACCGCTACGTGTTTGCAGTGCACGCACTGGACGTGGAAGAGCTGGACTTAGATAAGAACGCCACCCCAACGACCGCTGCTTTTCAGGCGCTTTTCCATACGCTGGCACGCGGCACCATCACTGGCATATACCAGCGCTAACCATGCTTCACCTGGCCTTTTACGAACCACGCATTCCCGGTAACACGGGTGCTGCCATCCGTTTAGCGGCATGCACCGGAGCGCTTTTGCACCTGGTTGAGCCCCTGGGTTTCGACATGGAAGACACGAAGTTGCGCCGCGCGGGCCTGGACTACCACGACCTGGCCCACGTAAAAGTCCACCCGAATTTAGAGGCCCTTTTCACCGATCTTCCTGGGCGCGTGTGGGCATTCACCGGGCAGTCTTCGTCCTCGTACACCGACATTATTTACGAGGACGGGGACTGCCTCCTCTTCGGGCCCGAACCAGATGGCCTGCCCCAGCACGTGTTGGACGACCCGCGCCTCAGCGGGCTGGTGCGTATCAACATGGTGCCGGACGCACGGTCCTTGAACCTAGCGAACGCCGCGGCCATAGCCACGTATCAGGCGTGGGGGCAACTGGGTTTCCCAGGCAGCGCCTAGCGCTCTTAATCCCTGCTCTGCTAGCGACTGGGCCGGGCTAATCCCTCCGCCATTCGGGTGATTCTGCCCGGGTTTGACCACCACATCCACACCATGCCAACCACAGGCAGAACCAGCGGGGCGAAGTACAGTCGCGCACCAAAATCAGTCCACGGCGACCAGACAGCACTTTTCTGTGCTGCACCCAATTCGAACAAACCGACGATAATTGGGCCAGCCAATGCTACGGCAAGGGCTGCCCCCGCAACCATTCGCATGCGCCTCCCGTTGTGGGTGAGGCCAAGGGCCGCAGCCAAATACACCAGACCGCTGAACAGGGTCAGCATCTTCGGTCCTACGGGCTGGGCTGCCTCCGCCACCAGGTCGTAAGTGGCCACCGCGACGACGGCCAGGCCTGCCATCCAGAACAGGATGACTATTAGACGCCCTCGTCCCCGGGCCGCGCCGCGCTCATCCACTAGTGACCCCGACTGAGCAGCACTGTCTTCAGACTGCATGGGCACCCCCTAACACCAATCCTGCCCGGCTAACATTCCCGTTCGGACCTGCTGTCCTGCCACTTTCCTACGCAAACGTGGCCCGATAGTCAAAAACTCTCAACAGTTTCGGTCCTGGGCGTGAAACAATGGACGGGCGAGTCTAGTGACCCGCAATGCGCGGTCACATTTACTGATCTAGGAGTTGTTGACTTGAGCGAAACGAATTACGACGTCGTAATCTTGGGGGCCGGTTCCGGTGGATATGCCGCGGCTCTGCGGGGAGCGCAACTGGGCATGAAAGTGGCCCTGATCGAAGGCGAAAAAGTGGGGGGCACCTGCCTGCACAAGGGTTGTATTCCCACCAAGGCTTACCTGCATGCCGCTGAAACCGCAGACGCTGTGAAAGAGGCGGCCAAGGTTGGCATCAGCGCAACCCTGCACGGTGTGGACATGCCCAAGGTTGGTGCCTACCGCGATTCGGTCGTCAACAAGCTTTACAAGGGTGTTGAGGGATTGCTTGCCAGCCGGAACGTGGATGTTATCCACGGTTGGGGCAAAGTCACCAGCCCAACGACCGTAGAGGTCGAAGGGAAAACAATTACCGGCAAGAACCTGATCCTTGCGAC
>CAYFVT010000015.1:0-7882 GCA_964346705.1 uncultured Actinomyces sp.
AGTGCGGCATAGCCAACAACCCCGCCCTCGTTCCGCGTACCCTTCCCGGCGGTGTCACCGGAATTGCACGCATCCAAGACCCGCGCCTGCCAGCCGTTATCTTGCGCGAAACGCATCATCCCACTGGTGGGAAAAGCACCGCAGGCTTGCTCTGGACTGAGGGGCGGCGCCCCCTGCTCAATCTGCTGCAAGGTAGCGCCGTCCCGCAATTGGGCGGCCTCATACGGCAAATAATGCGACAGGTCAGAACTGATAACTACGCCAGTATCCGGATCCGCCAAGGCTGTCTCAATCACGCGCGCCACGGCGGCCGGGTCGGTCTGCCCCACCGCTACCGGAACGACGGTTACATCCGGGCCTAAGTGGCGCTGCAGGAAAGGTAGTTGCACCTCAATGGCATGCTCGCGGGCGTGAACCACGGGGGCAGTGATCACTTCCGGGAACGCTTCCAATGTTGCAGTCAGATCAGAATCCGTACGAACCGCGCCCAAAGGCGTCTCCTGCCAGTCCGCACCCGTCAGAGCCATACCGGCAATCCCCACGTAATGCGTTGGCCCCAAAACAACCACCCGCTTCAACCCCGGATCCAACGCCCGGTAAGCAGCGGCCGCCGTTGGGCCCGAATAAACGTACCCGGCATGCGGGGCCAGAATCACCCTGCTGGTCTTCTCCGCGGGTGGCGCCTGCGCTAA
Organism: uncultured Actinomyces sp.; assembly: GCA_964346705.1. Lineage (GTDB taxonomy): Bacteria > Actinomycetota > Actinomycetes > Actinomycetales > Actinomycetaceae > Scrofimicrobium. The sequence continues at coordinate 693 of CAYFVT010000015.1, forward strand.
AAGATCATCCACCGTGGCAGCTAACTCCTGCGGGTCAGCAGGGTAAAAGGCGCCAGCAACCGCTGCGGGACGCACACTTCCTTGGCCGAACATCCGACTCATCCTTCCTTCCACTGCCAGATTGGCTGCGCACGCTTGCGGGCATGGTCCCGCCCCTTTCCCACCCTAGCGTGCCCTAGACCACACTTTTAGGCTTCGAAGCTTGGACAAAGCCTGCTGGTACCCCAACAATGGAAACGCGAGACTTTATAAGGAGAGAGATGCCGATGAGCGAATCAACTGATCCGCAGACCCGCACTCACACGCACCTGCCCGGGAAGGGCAACCGGGTTCCCCTTTCCACCTACCGGCTGCAATTGCAACCTGACTTCGGGTTTGCTGACGCCCAAAAAACTTTGCCGCTGCTGCACGACCTGGGGGTAACGGACATCTACCTGTCCCCCATTTTGCAGGCCGTGCCAGGCAGCACCCACGGCTACGACGTGGTGGACCACAGCCGTATCAACCGGGCCCTTGGCGGGAAGGCCGCTTTCAAACGGCTAGCCGACGCCGCCCACGACCTGGGGATGGGCGTGATTGTGGATGTGGTGCCGAACCACATGGCGGTCCCCACCCCACTGTCACTGAACAAGGCGTTGTGGTCGGTCCTGCGTGACGGTCCGGAATCGCCGTATCGGGACTGGTTTGACTTGGGGGATCGTGATGGCAGCGGGATTTTGATGCCCGCCCTGGGCAAACGCATCGGCCAAGTGCTGGCCGCGGGTGAACTCACGTTGGACCAGGGGGGCGAGGACGAAGAACCCACCCTGCGCTACTACGACCACGTGTTTCCCGTGAAACCAGGCACCGAGCACCTGCCTTTAGCGGACCTGTTGGACGCGCAACACTACCGGTTGGCTTACTGGAAAGTGGCGGATGAGGAACTGAACTACCGCCGCTTCTTCGACGTTGACACGCTAGCCGCCCTGCGCATGGAGGACCGCAGCGTTTTTGATGCCACCCACAAGCTGCTGCTGGAACTGTTCGACGGCGGTTACATTGACGGTTTCCGCATTGACCATCCGGACGGGATGGCGGACCCGGAACTGTACTTCCGCTGGCTGAGCGAATGCACGGGCGACAGTTGGGTGGTGGCTGAAAAGGTTTTGGAGGCCGACGAAACCCTACCTAACAACTGGGACATTGCTGGCACCACCGGTTACGACACTGCCTGGCGGATTGGTTCCCTGTTCGTGGACCCGAATGCGGGGATGCCGCTGACCGCCCTCGCCCAAGAAATTACGGACTCCTCGGCCTCCCTCACTCAGGTGATCGAGGACGGTAAACGCCTGGTCGCAAACACGTCCCTACATGCGGAGCTGCAGCGGATCGCGACTTTGGCGAATGAGATCTGCCGGGACGACATTCGGCTGCGGGACCACACGTTCCGCGCTTTGGCCGCGTCCCTGACGGAACTGGTGATTGCCCTGGACCGCTACCGGGCTTACGTCGTGCCCGGGCAGCCGGCAAGCCCCACGTCGGAGCGGGTTATTGACACGGCCGCACAGATTGCTGCCACCCGGTTGGACCCGGAATATTTGGACACACTTGGCGTGGTGGTGGACCTAGTTTTAGGTAACGAAGTGGGATCGGCCGGGCGCGCCCATGAGGCCCGCCGCTACGAACTGATTGTCCGCTTCCAACAGGTTTCCGGGGCTGTCATGGCGAAGGGCGTGGAGGACACGGCATATTATCGGTGGACGCCACTGATCTCCCTGACGGACGTTGGGGGCGCCCCGCAGTTCTTTGGGATCAGCCCGGACGTGATGCACACGTGGGCAACTTCTGCGGCCGCAAACTGGCCCGCCACCCAATCCCTGCTGAGCACGCATGACGCGAAACGGTCAGAGGACGTGCGGGCCCGCATTAACGTGATCAGCGAATACCCGAAGGAATGGGTCGACATGATCCAGGTCTTGGACCCGCTTGCCGAAGAGATCGAAGGGCACACGCGCAACGTCTTGTGGCAGGTGTTGGCCGGAACCTGGAATGAAGGATTCATTGAGGCAGACCGGCTGATCCCGTACATGGTGAAAGTGGCGCGGGAACAGAAAATTTGGACCGAATGGTCGGCGCCAGCAGAGGCGGCTGAGGCCGTCATGGCGGACGTGATCCAGGAGCTGCTGGAGAACGAGGCCGTCACTGAAGCGTTCACCGGTTGGGCAAAACAAACAGAGAAGCAAGTCCGCGCCACCGTCCTGGGGATGAAAGCTGTCCAACTGACAGCTGTGGGGGTTGCCGACACCTACCAGGGGACGGAGCGGGTGCAGAACTTCCTGGTGGACCCTGACAACCGGGCCCCACTGGACACGGAAGCTTTAGCGGAAGCGTTGGAGGCCGTGAAAACCCGGAACCCGAAAACCCTCAGCGAAGAAAAGCTGGCCTTGACGCGCGCCATTTTGCGTTTGCGGCGGGAAATGCCGGAAGTGTTTGTGGGGGCAAGGGCGAAGTACCGCCCTCTGGCAACCTCAACGGGGCACGTGTTCGCGTTTGCTCGTGGGGATGAACCGAAAGTTGTGACGATAGCGTCCCGCCTGACCCGCGCCGCGGAGCAGGAGGTGCGGCTGATGACGCACACGGTTTCACTGCCGGAGGGCGCCTGGCAGGACATTGTCAGCGGCGACTTTTTCGCGGGTGGCACCACGGAGATCGGCAGGCTGCTAGCACACGGACCGGTGGCCGTGCTGCGGAAGGTGGACCAGTGACCACCGCCGTCCCGCTGCGGGTGTGGGCGCCGGAAGCGGAAGCGGTTACCTGCGTGACGGATGCGGGCCCCTTCCCCCTGGTGCGGCAGGACGGGGACCCGCGGGAGCATCACTGGGTTGGGGAACTGCCAGCAGGGACCGACTACCGCCTGACCGTGACAACGCGTGACGCGGCCACCGGGGAACTGGTGGAAGAAGGCCCATTCCCGGACCCCCGCTCCCGCTGGCAACCCCAGGGGATACATGGGCCCAGCCGCGCGTTCGACCCGGAATTTGCTTGGACGGATGCTGACTGGAAGGGCACTGCCGGCTTGGGCCAGGTTTGGTACGAACTACACGTGGGCACGTTCACCCCGGAGGGAACTTTAGATGCGGCCATCGAACGTCTGCCGTACTTAGCTGACCTGGGGGTGGACGTCGTGGAGCTGATGCCTGTGCCACCATTTCCCGGCGAGCGCGGCTGGGGGTACGACGGGGTCTCCCTGTTTGCGGTGCATGAGGCCTACGGGGGGCCGCGGGCCCTGCAACGGTTTGTTGACGCCGCCCACGCCCTTGGCTTGGGGGTCGCGTTGGACGTGGTGTACAACCACATGGGACCGGATGGGAACTACACGCACCCGTTCGGCCCGTACTTCACTGACGCACATGAGACCCCGTGGGGGCAAGCACCCAACTTGGATGACACTCTCAGCGAGGGGATGCGCAGCTTCATCATCGACAATGCACGCCAATGGTTCGCGGACTTCCACGTGGACGCGTTGCGGTTGGACGCGGTTCATGCCCTGGTCGATGATTCCGACAAGCACATTCTGGCGGAGTTGGCGGAAAAGAAAACCGTCTGGGAGCAGGAGCTTGACCGTCCTCTACTATTGATTGCCGAATCTGACCTGAACGACGCGAAACTGTTGGAGCCTGCCTCCAAGGGCGGTTACGGGCTGGATGGGCAGTGGGATGACGATTTCCACCACGCCTTGCACTCCTACCTGTCCGGGGAGACGTTCGGCTACTACGTGGACTTCGGTTCAGCCGAAACCTTGGCGGACGTGTACCAGAATGTGTTCCTTCACCGCGGTAACTATTCAACTTTCCGGGGCCAAAATTGGGGGCGCCCCGTACCGGAAGACATGGCGCGGGATCGTTTTTTCGCGTTCACGCAGAACCACGACCAGGTGGGAAACCGGGCCCTGGGCGACCGGCCGGAGCACGCCCTGCCACCCAGCCTTACATTGGCGGGTGCAGCCCTGCTGCTGTTCAGCCCGTTCACACCCATGCTGTTCCAGGGGCAGGAGTTCGCGGCCACCGCCCCCTTCCAGTTCTTCACCGACCACCAGGGCGACTTGGGTAAAGCCGTGTCGCGCGGCCGACTGGAGGAGTTCGCCACCCACGGCTGGTATGAGCTTTACGGGGACGACTTTCAGGTTCCCAACCCGCAGATTGAGCAGACCTTCCTCCAGTCCAAACTGGACTGGGAAGAACTGGACCAGCCCGAGCACCAAGAAATACTGGCCAGCTACAAGAAACTGATCTCCCTACGGCACTTGATCCAGGGCGACAGTTTCGTGGCCACCGACTACGACCAGAGGGGCTTTGCCGACTGGTTCCGCCTGACCCGCAGCCGGGTGGAGGTCATAGTCAACCAAGGCCCCGAACGCAGCTTCCGCACCGGCGAAGCGGGGGCTGGCTCAGGCGCGGCGGCTGGGCAGATCCTTTGGTCTTGGGGACCTGTACGCCTCGACGACGCGGGACACGTGACGCTAGGGCCGGAAAGCGTGGCGGTGCTCCGTCGCTGACCGCCTGCCGGACGCTGCGTAGTCCTGGGACAACCGGGTGCTTGTGGGGTCGTGGGGAGGTTGTGGGATCACGGGGAACCAAAAGAGGCTGGAAACCGCTGTTTTCCGTTCCCGGAGATCCCACAACTACCCCGTCATCCCACAATCACCCCACGATCCGATAACCGTCCCCGTAGCCCGCTTCGCCCGCATCCAAGACGCGCCAACGGGCCAGTCCCGGGGTCCGGGTACGCTTGACGGGCAGGAGAGGAGACCCATGCACGACCATTCCCGCCCGTGGGAACTCTATTTCGCCATCACTTCCGGAATCACCTATTTCGCGGGGTTAGCCGCCCAATACGTTTTCGGTGCGCCAGAGGCCGTCTACCTCAGCCTCTATTTCGCCACCTACTTCTTCGGTGGTTTCTTCACCATCCGTGAGGCCTACGAGTCGATCAGGCGCGGCAGGTTTGAGGTTGACTTCCTCATGATCGTCGCCGCCATCGGCGCGGCCGCGGTAGGCAAGTTTTCCGAGGGCGCCGTCCTGCTGTTCCTGTTCAGTCTGGGGCATGCGCTGGAAGAGTTCGCCCTCGCCCGCGCCACCAGGTCCATTGAAGCTTTAGCTGCCCTGGCCCCCCGCACCGCGATCCTGCTGCGGGACGGGGAACAAGTTGAAGTGCCGGTTGAGGAGCTACAGCCGGGCGACGTAGCCCTGGTTCGACCCCACGCGCGCATCCCCGCGGATGGCCTGATCCTTGAAGGGAACGCTGCAGTCGATCAGTCGGCAGTGACGGGCGAGTCGATCCCCGTTGACAAGACCGAAGGCGACCGGGTGTACGCGGGCACCGTCAACGGTGCCACGGCCTTCACCATGACGGTGACTGCGGCGGCGCAGGATTCCATGCTTACCCGCGTAATCGCCCTCGTAGAGGACGCTGACACCACCAGTTCCCCCACCGCCCGTTTCATCGACCGCTTCCAACTTGTCTACGTGCCCGCCGTGATCGCCCTGGTTGTGGTGGTGCTGCTGGTTGGACTGTTCGCGTTGCATGAACCTTTCGACCAGGCTTTCTACCGGTCCATGCTGGTGCTGGTTGCGGCCAGCCCGTGTGCTTTGGCGATAGCGACGCCCTCCGCAGTTCTGGCAGCGATTGCCCGGGCAGCCCGCGCCGGCGTCCTGATTAAAGGTGGGGCACCCCTGGAAATGCTGGGCAAGGTGAACGTGATCGCCTTCGACAAAACGGGGACGTTGACCTGGGGCCAACCCTCGATTGCCAGCATCACCGGGAACCCGGAAGACGATGGGGACCTGCAGGAACTGCAAGCCGTGGCGCTAGCGGTCGAATCGCAGTCGGACCACCCGCTGGCTGAAGCTATCACCCACGATCTGGGGCCGCTGGTCCCAGAAGCGGCCAGACTGCAGGCGACTGACTTGCAGGCCGTTCCCGGCCAGGGCGTGACAGCCCAGGTTGCCGGGCAGGAAGTACGCATCGGCAATGCGGCCCTGATGGGTGCCATGCCCGCCTGGGTTGGGCAGGCGATTACTCAGGCGGAGGACGCCGGCCAAACAACCATGATCGTACGCATGGGAGCCCAGTACTTAGGCGTCATTGGGGTCATGGACCAGCCGCGCCTGGAGGCGCCGGGCACCATGCAGATGTTGCGCGAGGGCGGGGTGGACGACCTGGTTCTACTCTCTGGCGACAACCAGCAGGTGGCCAGCGCGGTTGGCGCTTCCGTCGGGGTTGACCGCGCAGTTGGCGGATTGCTACCCGAAGGGAAAGTCGAGCATATCCGCGACCTGGACGGTGTTGTGGCGGTTGTGGGCGACGGGGTGAATGACGCGCCCGCCATGGCGAACGCCGCCGTTGGCATTGCGATGGGCGCAGCCGGTTCAACCGTGGCGTTGGAGGCGGCGGACATCGCCCTGATGGGTGACGACTTGGGGAAGATCCCTTTCATCAGGCGTTTATCGAGGGCGACTACCCGCACCATCCAGCAGAACCTGTTTATCTCAATGGCGATAGTTGCGTTCCTGGTCCCAGCCAGTCTGCTGGGGATGGCGATGGGCCCGGTCGTGCTGATCCACGAGGGGTCAACCATTCTGGTGATTTTCAACGCTCTGCGCCTGTTACGCTTCCAAGCCGATCGGGACCACCACGGCATTGAGCATGAGGATCGCCCGGCACGCCCCGGCACCACCGTGGGCCAGGCGACCTCTTAAACAGGAGCTGCCCGCGGCCGGCTGACACAGCAAAGGGCCCGGCTGGGCGGAGTGAGCGATCCGCCCGGGCGGCCCCTTTGCTGGTCGGGGTGCCACCCCGCCTTCTTATTACGCCTTGGTGCGCCGCCTCACGAACAGCAGGCCTGAACCGATGGCGCCCAGCCCTGACAGGATCAATACGCCAACCCCGTGGGCGCCGGTCCTTGCCAATTCAGAGCCCTCGCCCTGGAGATCAGGGGCGGCCGACTTCCCACCAGGGGGCGTTGGGGCCTGAACGCGTTCTGAGTCCTCGTCCTCTTCGCCTCTGCCGCTCCCCTTGTCCTCTTCCGCGGAGTCTTCCAGGTCCCCCTCAAACTCCCCGAGTTCCGCCGGCTTTTCGGGAGTGTCCTGCTCTTCCTCACCATCTTCAGGAACCACAGAATCCTCCGAGTCTTCCGGTTCATCCCCATCTTC
>CAYFVT010000015.1:7982-25363 GCA_964346705.1 uncultured Actinomyces sp.
CTTCCGGGTCCACGGGGTCCTCCGAGCCTTCCGGCTCCTCCGGGGCTGGGAGCTCTTCTGGTGCCGGGGGCGTCGAATCGCAGTGTGTGTCATCGGCGCCCGTCCACGGGTAATTGTGCTGCTCCTGCCCCACTCCCCTCACGGTCAGGTCTCCACCTACGTAAACACGACCGTTCGTGCTGGGGGTGAAATCTGCCCTCGCATGCGGCGCCAGGATGGAACCCATGAACTGGGAGGCTCCCTGGATTTCCAGGCTTTCGGCCTCGTAGAAGTTGAACATGATGCGACTGGCCCAGTTGCCGAACTCCGCATCAGCGAGGCTGTCAAAACGGCCGCTATCGGCACCGAAATAGTTCGGAGCCAAGGTAACGGACGAACCACTAACATTGACCAGGATAGGGGTCTGCGAAGCCTGCATCCCGTGGAAATACCAAGCTTCCGCGCTGCCCAGCTTGCTCCCGTCCAGGTTGAAGACGTGCATTTGCGTGTCATCTGCGGAGGCGGTAAACCGGGCTTCGCCCGAGTCGACCTTGACCCGACCGTTAGCCGAACGGTTCGCCAGGCTGGCCTAATATTCGACGGGGTCCCGCATAAGCGGGTTGGTCATGCAGTGACCGCCACCCCGCCCTCGCCCCAATTCGCCACCCACAATCGGAATAACTTCGATGCCCGCCTGTCGCAGTTTTTCGTTCGTCAGCGTGTTGCGGTCATAGGTGTAAACGACCCCCGGCCGCAGGGCAACCGCATTGTTGCCGCTATCCCACTGCTGCCGTTCTGACTCATAGTTGTCCCCCGCCGTCTCCACGACGTGAAGGGATGGCAGGCCCAGGGCGTGGGCGACAACCTGAACAAACGTGCCCCGACCGTGATCCTCCACCTCTATCCCCGGCCGCGTGTCACTGGGCCACAGGGTGAAGGTGTGAATCCCGTGCACGATCTTCGGGTACAACGTCACCACGTCGCGGTCCACGAAAGTGAACACGGTGTCCAGGTGCATCGCAGACCGCAGGGAGGGCATGCCCGCAACTATCACGCGCTCCGCCGCCCCCTGCTCAAACAGACGTGCAGCCAACTGAGTGATCGCTTGGCGGGAGGAACGCTGACTCATCCCCAACAGCACCACCCCGTTCCCAATGGGCATGACGTCGCCACCCTCCAGCGTGGCTTGCCCCCAGAACTGTTCCGGGTCACCCCACCACACGTTCGCACCCACAAAGTCCGGGTGGAACTGGTAGATGCCCTTCATCAGCAGCGTCTCATCGTGCCGGGCACGGAAATAGAGCGGGTTCAGGGTGACGCCCTGGTAAATCCATGAGGTCGTATCCCGCGTGTACAGCATGTTCGGCAGTGGGGGCATTAGGTAAGCGTTGATGCCCGCCGACTCACGCGCCATATCCACAAACCCGGTCGCTTCCCCGGCTGGAAGGTCCGTGATGTCCATTCCGCCGATCAGCAGCTCCGCCAGGCGCTGCGGGGAAACCTCATCCAAGTAGTCACGTGTCGGCTCCATCAGCCCAAACCCAACATCGTTGGCCTGCAGCTTCCGGTCCAGAATCCAGTCGCGTGCCTGCGGGATTGCCACAGTTTCGGCCAACAAGTCGAGCAGTTCCACCACGTCAACGCCGAAGGACCGCAGGGAGGCCACAAACTCATCGTGGTCGCGTTGCGCGTTTTCGACCCAGATCACGTCGTCGAAGAGTAGTGCTTCTCTGTTCGAGGGCGTCAGGCGCCTGTGCGCCAGGCCCGGGCGGCAGACCAAGACCTTTCGGAGCTGCCCCACCTCCGAGTACACCCCGTAGTCCGCTGCCTTCGCCATGACTGCCTCTCTTGCGGGTGATCCCTCCCGCCACACTCAAATGCTAGCGCCCACGCGGCCGGGTCGGGGTGCGCGCTTGCTGTGGGGAATGGGAGTGCCTTGGGAGCTAAGCGTACGCTCAGGAACGTGCCCCAGCGTGTACCCATTGGCTACAAGGCACTCAGATTAGCTCCAAGCCACTCGGATTCCCCCCGAGCGGGTCGCATGGCCCACCGCCCGGCGTCCAGCGCTCCCCGAGCGGGTAGTGGGGGAACGCAGGAGCAGTCCGGTACTCAAGACGTCAATCCGGGAGCGCAGTGGCACGGTTTTTCGACTGTTTCCAGCTCCAACGGCCCCCAACTAGCTCCAACACTCCCGCACCCGGCCATCCGGGAACGCAGGGGGAACCCAACCAGGGTGCCCGACGAGGCTACAGTCCCGGAATCAGCAGTTTCGCTAGGGAGAAGTAGATCAGCAGGCCGGTGCCGTCAACAATGGTTGAAATCATGGGTGCGGACACGACCGCCGGGTCTAGCCCCACGCGTTTCAACACCAGCGGCAGGACCGCAGCGATCAGCGTCGCCCAGAGAACAATGGCCGCAAGGGAGATTGCAACGGTTGCCATGACGGGCCACATGACCCCCAGCGTCCACGCCCGCAGCAACCCAGCAATCGCCATGGTGATGGCGATCAGCGACCCGGCGCGGAACTCCTTCCACAGCACCTTCCACACGTCACGCAGTGTTACACCATCAGCAGCAATGGCCCGGATCAGGGTGGTGGTGATCTGGGTTCCCACGTTCCCGCCCGTGCCGATCAGTAGCGGAACGAAGAAGTTCAGGGCGACGACGGTGGCTAGCACGTCCTCGAACGCCTGCATCACGTTCGACGTGTACATGGCCGTAATGAACAGGACCAGCAGCCACACGATTCGTTTGCGCCACAGGGTGAACGGGGATGCCTTCAGGTAGGGCTCTTCCAGGGGGATGGACCCGCCCATCATTTCCGCGTCCTCCGTGGCTTCCTCACGGAAAATGTTACGCACCGTTGCGTTGGTGATAACACCAAGAATGTAAACGCCATCCATCACGGGAATGACTTCGGAGTCGCGGATGCGAACCCTCTCTGCCACCGTCTCCTGGTCGGCCAGCGGCTTCAGCGACCACTGTTGCACGCGGGAGGCGGGAACCATGTGGTCCACCACCGGGTCCTCAAACGTACCCAAAATCAGGGAAGCTTCCGGCAACCACCCGAGGACGACCTGGCCCTCATCGGTTGGCTTCGTGACGAAAACGCCCTCTTCCAAGTCATCCGGGTCCCTGCGGGCTGCTTCCACAGCGTCCTGGATGGTGGCATCCGCGGAGACGCGAATGTATTCGGGACGCATTCGAGAGGCTGCGGAATCCTCCGGCCACGCCAACAAACCCCGGACTAGGGCGGAGTGGGAAAAGCCCATGGCGCGCAGAATGTCCTGCTTCTCGTCCTCATCCATCAACTCGATGATTCGCGCCGCATCGTCCGCTTCCAACGTGTCCAACAACCCGGACGCTAAAGGGAGGGGCAGCTTGTTGAGGAACCCGAGGGCCGTGTGAGGGGTGATGGACTCAAGCAACTCACGGGCGGAGGCCGGGGTGAGCAGTTCGGTTAGGTGGTGCGCGTCCTCTTTATCAAGGGAGTGCACCTGGTCGTCCATCAGGTCGTGGTCCACATCCGTCAACCACAAGGAAACGGCGCGGGGTGTGCCCGCGCGGGTCACGTCCTGCAAGTCTTGGGGGACGCGGGTGAACGACTCGGGCGTTGAACCTGAATTGTTGAAGAGCTTTTTAAACATATGGAACCCTGGCTTTGACTGTGTAGCTGTGCCTGCGATGCACCTGCGTCGCCCTGACTTGCCAGTGGCTGAGCGCGGGGGACGCTAAAAGTTTTTAGATGGGGGGCGTAACCCCGGACTATGACTTCCCATATGTGGGCCACCCCCTTCAAGCTGCCTCACGCAAAGTGTTGCGTGAGCGCGAACCCAGGCCGTGATCCCGGCCTGCTGCCAAGTCCAGATCCACACGTTTCCCGTGACGGGAAGCAGATTGGGCCTTGTTAACCCTAACCCCTCGCACCCGAACGTGGGCAGGTGAGCTCGCGATAGTGCGGGAAAGCTCAGTGAGGCAAGTAACAATCAAGAAATCTGTACCAAAGCGTTACAATCGCCCTCAAACACCCTGTGACCTGCACTGTTGCAGCTCAGTTGGGACTAAAGTCGCCCGAATGGGCGTGGGCAGGGGCGACAAAGCGGAAATCGCTGGTTACGGTGCAAGACATCTAGACGCTTTACGGCGTCCTGATGCGATCAAGATAGATCCTGTAGGAGGGACTATGAAACTGAAACGAGCTTGGCTGGCAGTGCCCGCCGCTTTGGCTCTGTCTCTTGCCGCATGCTCCAGCGGTGGCGAGACGGCTGACGACCAGTCCGGTATCGACGCCAAGGACAGCGAAACCGCTGCAGCGGATGCGGCGACTGGCATTGTCACCGCCAACAGCACCGAACCGCAGAACCCCCTGATTCCCGGTAACACGAACGAAGTTGGCGGCGGTAACGTCGTGGACCTTCTGTTCGCGGGCCTCGTGTACTACGACGCCACCGGTGAAACACACATGGACATGGCCGAATCCATCGAAACCGAGGATTCCCAGGTTTACGAAGTGACCCTGAAGGAAGGCCAGACCTTCTCTGACGGCACCCCCGTAACCGCTAACTCTTTCGTTGACGCTTGGAAGAGGGTTTCCAAGGACGAGATGCTGGGCGTTAACTTCTTCGAGCCCATTGAGGGCGCCGACGAAGAGGGCGCTGGCGACCTGACCGGTCTTGAGGTCCAGGACGACACGCACTTCACCATTAAGCTGAAGCGCCCGGAAGCGGACTTCCCGCTGCGCCTGGGCTACTCCGCCTACTACCCGCTACCCCAGTCCACGCTTGATGACATGGACAAGGGCGGGGAGCACCCGATCGGGAACGGCCCCTACAAGATGGCCTCTGATGACGCTTGGGAGCACAACGTTAAGATCGACCTGATCCCGAACGAAACCTACCAGGGCGACCGTAAGGCGCAGAACGGTGGCGTCACCTTCCTGTTCTACGCTGAAGCAGACGCGGCTTACAACGACCTGCTGGCTGGCAACCTGGACGTTCTGGACTCCATCCCGGACTCCGCAATTGAAACCTTCCAGGACGAACTGGGTGACCGTGCGGTCAACCAGGACGGTGCCGTGTCCCAGACATTCACCATCCCGGAACGTTTGAAGAACTTTGAGGGCGAAGAGGGCATCCTGCGTCGTCAGGCCATCTCCTTGGCCATTGACCGCGCGGAAATCACCTCCGCTATCTTCAACGACACCCGCACCCCTGCCAAGGACTTCACCTCACCTGTCGTGAGCGGTTACGACCCGAACGTCCCTGGCAACGAGATTCTGGACTTCGATCCGGAAAAGGCGAAGGAACTGTGGGCAGAAGCTGAAGCAATGCAGCCCTTCGAAGGCAAGTTCGAAATCGGTTTCAACGCTGACGCCCCGCACGAAGCATGGGTGACCGCGCTGACCAACCAGCTGTCCAACAACCTTGGTATTGACGCAGAGCCGAAGCCCTACCCGGACTTCAAGTCCCTGCGCGATGAGGTCACGGACCGCAACATCCAGAACGCCTTCCGCACCGGTTGGCAGGCAGACTACCCGTCCGCCTACAACTTCCTGGCCCCCCTGTTCCAGACGGGTGCCGGCTCCAACGACGGCGACTACAGCAACCCTGCGTTTGACGCGAAGCTAACCGAAGCGGCCTCCGCCCCCTCGGTTGAGGAAGCGAACGCACTGCTGGCTGAAGCTCAGACCATCCTGTTTGATGATCTGCCGGCCATCCCGCTGTGGTACCAGAACTCAATCGGCGGGTTCTCTGAGCACGTCGACAACGTCGTGTTCGGTTGGAACACCGTGCCGTTGTACTACCAGGTCACCAAGAAGTAACAACTCCGTCTGACCAGTAGCACCACTTGAAATGGTGGGGGAGCCGTCGGTTCCCCCACCATTTCTTCTTTTCGTAAAAGTTGGGTAATGTATCACCGACAAGACGTAAAAGAGGAACGTATGACCCGTTACCTGGGGCGCCGTCTCTTGCAGACAATTCCGGTGTTTTTTGGCGCCACATTTTTGATCTTTGCCATGGTTTACCTGATGCCCGGGGATCCGGTAGCCGCACTTGGTGGGGATAGGGGGCTCAGCCCCGCGGTCCAGGCGCGCATCCGCGCCGAATACAACTTGGACCAGCCGTTCTGGATGCAGTACATCCTGTATCTGAAAGGCGTGTTCACCTTCGACTTCGGCCAAACATTCTCTGGCCGTCCCGTGTCGGAAGTGATGGCTAAGGCTTTCCCAATCACTTTCAAGCTGGCAATCATGTCTATTGCCTGGGAAGCGATCTTCGGCGTCCTGCTTGGTGTCATTGCGGGCGTGCGTAAGGGCCGGTTCTTCGACTCCACCATCCTGATCATGTCGATGCTGCTGATCTCGGTCCCCACGTTCGTCATGGGTTTCCTGCTGCAGTTCTTCGTGGGGGTCGAATGGGGACTGCTGCCAGTGACAGTGGGGTCCGTTCCTGACTTCAAGTCCCTGTTGATGCCGTCTATCGTGTTGGCCGCCGTTTCCTTGGCCTACGTGATCCGGCTGACCCGCCAGTCCGTTTCTGAGACGATGAGTGCCGACTTTGTTCGCACTGCCCGCGCTAAAGGCCTGGGCGACGGGGCGGTCATGGGACGCCACATTCTGCGTAACTCCCTGATTCCTGTCGTCACGTTCATTGGTGCGGACCTGGGGGCCCTGATGGGTGGCGCGATTGTCACCGAAGGTATTTTCAACATTAAGGGTGTTGGGGGGATGCTGTGGGACGGAATCAAAAAGGGTGAGCCCAGCACCGTCGTTTCCCTGACCACGGCCCTAGTTTTGGTGTACATCATTGCCAACCTGCTGGTGGACTTGCTGTACGCCGTGCTTGACCCAAGGATCCGCTATGAGTAACAAGTTCATTCCTTCCCAGAATCTGACCCGCACGCGTCCCGGCCAGGAACGTTTTGTTTCGGACGAGGACGAAACGGGTCTTGGTGCGGTTGATGCTGTCAAGGACGAATCGGCGCCCTCTTCAATGTGGGGTGAAGCGTGGAAGAACCTGCGCCGGCGCCCTCTCTTTTGGATCGCGGCCACCATCATTCTGTTGATGGTCGTCATGGCCCTGATTCCGGGACTGTTCACATCTCAGGACCCACAGTTCTGCGAATTGAAGAACACCCTGGCCCCCGCGGCCCCCGGCCACCCGTTCGGTTTCGATAAGCAGGGCTGCGACATTTACGCCCGCGTCATTTACGGGGCACGCGCCTCCATCACGGTGGGTGTGTTCACCACAATTGCGGTGGTGCTGATCGGTGGGCTGCTGGGAACCTTAGCGGGTTACTTGGGCGGTTGGATGGACACGCTGAACTCGCGCTTCACCGACATCATCTTCGCGGTGCCCCTGGTTCTGGCAGCAATCGTCATCATGCAACTGTTCTCCAGCAAACGGTCTGTGTGGATGGTGGTAGCAGTCTTGGCCGCATTTGGTTGGCCATCCCTGTCCCGAATCACGCGCGGGGCTGTCATGTCCGCAAAAAATGAGGAGTACGTGACTTCAGCGCGCGCCCTTGGCGCATCCCGCTGGCGGATCGTTACCTCTCACATCATCCCGAACGCTGCTGCGCCGATCATTGTTTACGCCACGGTCGCGTTCGGCACGTTCATTGTTGCGGAAGCCACCCTGTCATTCCTTGGGGTTGGCCTGCCCACGTCAGTGGTGTCTTGGGGTGGGGACATTTCCCGCGCTCAAACATCCCTGCGCGTGGACCCAATGGTCTTGTTCTACCCGGCGTTAGCGCTTGCGATGACCGTCCTTTCCTTCATCATGATGGGGGACGTGGTCCGTGACGCTCTGGATCCGAAGGCACGGAAACGATGACAGACATGAGCTACTTCCCGGACGGGGAAGACGCAGACGGCCGTCGCAGAAAAGACGGCAAAGGCAGCCCCATTGGGGATGACGGTAAAGACTTCTTCGCGGGCGATGAGCCCCTAGAGCAGTACGAAGATTGGGAAGATAAGCCCGACCGTCTGCAAAAGCATGAGGACGACCTCGAAGAACAGAAACTGGACCGGGAGGATTTCGAGGCCGATGAGGCCGCTGCCCACAAAGCCGTAGCTCCCGACCAGGCGCCCACGCACGCTGCAGATGACGACAAGCCGCTGCTGAAGATGACGGACGTGTCAGTTGCGTTTGAGTCTTCCACCGGCATGGTCCCAGCAGTACGGGGCGCGAACCTGACCATCTACCCGGGCCAGACGGTTGCGATTGTGGGTGAGTCCGGGTCGGGCAAGTCCACGACTGCAGCCGCCATTATTGGCCTGCTGCCGGGAACCGGGCGGGTCACGGACGGGACAATCGAATTTGAGGGGCGGGACATCACGAAGCTGAGCACCCGCCAGTGGGTGGCCCTGCGCGGCGCTCAGATCGGTATGGTCCCCCAGGACCCCATGACTAACCTGAACCCGGTGTGGCGGATTGGTACCCAGGTGAAGGAAGCCCTAACGGCGAATAACGTGGTGCCGCGGTCCGAGGTTGGGCAGCGAGTCGCCGAACTGTTGGAAGAGGCCGGGCTGCCCGACGCACCCCGACGCGCCAAGCAGTTCCCTCACGAGTTTTCCGGGGGCATGCGCCAGCGCGTACTGATTGCGATTGGCCTTGCCGCACATCCGAAGCTGCTGATTGCGGATGAGCCGACCTCTGCCCTTGATGTGACCGTGCAGCGGGTGATCCTGGACCACCTGGCGGAGATGACCCAGGAAATGGGGACCGCCGTCCTGTTCATCACCCACGACCTGGGTTTGGCCGCGGAACGTGCCGAGCAACTGGTCGTCATGCACCGGGGCCGCGTCGTCGAATCTGGCCCTGCCTTGCAGATTCTGCAGAACCCGCAGCACCCTTACACGAAGCGCCTGGTGGCGGCGGCGCCCTCCCTGGCGTCGCAACGGATCATTTCCGCGCATGAAGAGGGCGTGGAGGTTACTGATGAGGAACTGCTGGGCTCTGGCGCCGGGGAACACTCCACCAAGGAAATTATTCGGGTGGAGAACCTGGTGAAAGAGTTTGATGTCCGCGGCGCGAAGGGTGCGGACAAGGTCCTGCGTGCGGTGGACGACGTGTCCTTCAGCGTGCGGGAAGGAACAACACTGGCGCTGGTGGGCGAGTCCGGGTCCGGTAAGTCCACGGTGGCCAACATGATTCTTAACCTGCTGGACCCCACGTCTGGCAAAGTGTTCATGCACGGTAAGGACCTGTCTACCCTCAGCCGCAAGGAACTGTTTGAACTGCGGCGCAAACTGCAAGTGGTCTTCCAGAACCCGTACGGTTCCTTGGACCCCATGTTCTCTATCTACCGGATTATCGAAGAGCCGTTGCGCGTCCACAAGATCGGCAACAAGCAGGAACGGGTGGAACGCGTCCAGGAGCTGCTGGACCTGGTGGCTCTGCCCCGGTCGGTCATGCGCCGCTACCCGAACGAACTTTCGGGTGGGCAGCGGCAGCGGGTCGCCATTGCGCGGGCGCTGGCGTTGAACCCGGAAGTGCTGGTGCTTGACGAGGCCGTTTCAGCCCTGGACGTTCTGGTCCAAGACCAGATTCTGCACTTGCTGAACGACTTGCAGGCGGAACTGGGTCTGACTTACCTGTTCATCACGCACGACTTGGCGGTGGTCCGCTTACTGGCGGATGACGTGGTGGTTATGGAGGACGGCAAGGTTGTTGAGGCCGGCCCCACCGACGAACTGTTCCAGAACCCGAAACAGGAGTACACGCGCGAACTGATCGACGCGGTCCCCGGGCGTTCCATCCCCCTCGGGGTTGGCTAACCGGCCCCACAGGATCCCGACTTCCGGTGAGGTCGACATCAGGTGCCTCTTCTCGGCGTAAGAGTGGGGATCTTTGTCTACTGTTGTCGATCTCGCGGACGAGGGCGGCTTCGACGGCAAGCGCGAGGCGTTAGGCCACCCAACAAGGTCTCCCTCACCCGCAGGTTTGGTCGCAGGCTTGCTTACGTCTCTGCGGGCGGCCGCGCGTCAAGCACCCGACTTACGGTTGCGTGCCCCGCTGCGGGTAGTGACTCAAGCTCTTCTTCCAACCCGATACGCACCAGCACCACTTCGCCGGGAACATTCACTAGTCCTTGCTTGACCCCGCCGAAAGTGACAGTGATAGCGGGTTGGAGGACCGGGCCGCCGGCGGCCCCCGTGTCCGGATGCGTGCCACTGGGAACATCGACGGCAATGACCCGTTGGTCTGGCCCAAGCGCTTCCACCGCCGCTAACGCCGTTCCGCGCAACGCCGGGTTCGCGGCAGTGCCAGTGCCTAGGATCCCATCCAGCACCAAGTCATACTCCGGAGCAGCCTGCACGTCTGCCAGCGTCACGGCTTCACACCCGGCAGCGAGGGCCGCGGCCATGCCACCTTCGTGCCAGCGTTCCGCTACCGGCAGCAGATCAACACTGTAACCAGCCTGAGCTATTTCAGCACCCGCGTACAGCGCGTCACCCCCATTGTTTCCGGGGCCAGCCACCACTAGGACACGTTGGCCCGCGGACAGTTCTTCCAGCGCGACCTGCGCCAGAGCACCGGAAGCGCGGGCCATCAGCGGCACACCCGCTTCCAACAGGGGAACCTCCGCCTGCCGAATTTGCTCCGCAGTGTAAGTGGGAACCTGGTGGCTCACTCTTGATGCCCCAAGCCAAGCATGAACAGTGCCTGCGCAACGGTCAGGTTGAACAGGATGTCCAGGGAGGCGGATTCGTCCTCCCCATGCGGCCTGGACAGCGGATCCCCCGGGCCGACCTTGAGAATTTCCGCATCCGGATACTGGTCCGCGAACAACTGCAGTAAGGGCACGGACCCCCCGGAGCCGGCGATAACCGGGTCGACCTGCCAGGCGGCCGCAAGAGCGTCCTGGAGCACGCCAGCCTGGCGGGACGTCATATCCCCCACGTACCCCTGCGCGCCGTGGTGCCGGGTGAAACTGACCTTCGCGCCGTGAGGCCGGTTCGCTTCCAAGTGTTTCTCCACGGCCGCTTGGGCTTCTTCCACCGGCAAGTTTGGGGGCATGCGCACTGAAATGCGTGCCTTCGCCGTCGGCCATAGTGTGCCCGGTGCTGCGGCTGTTGGTGGAGCATCGAAACCAATCAGAGAAATGGAGGGCTTCACCCACAGGGTTTCCGCCAGGTTATCTTGCCCCACTAGTTCCGTTTCTTCCAGCATGGTGGCATCCCGGCGGAAGGTTTCGGGTTCCAACCGTGCGCTTGCCTCGCCTATTTCCAGGTCGGTGGTTAAACCTTCCACGGCGACCTCGCCCTCTTCCCCATGAAGCGTTGCCAGCAGGCGGGCCAACAGAATATTCGCGTCCAACAGGGGCCCACCGAAACCACCGGAGTGCAGGCCACGTTCAAACGCTTCCACCGTTATGTCACCAACCAGGAACCCGCGCAGGGAAGAGTTGATCATCGGGATTTCCGGCGTCCAATTGTTGCCGTCAACAATCAGCACCGTGTCAGCAGCCAAACGGTCACTGTAGCGGCCTAAAAGGGCGTCCATGGAGGGGGAACCAATTTCCTCTTCCCCTTCGACCAGGACCACAATGTTCACTGGCAGGTCACCCCCAGTGACCTGCTGCAAGGCGCGGATGGAACCCAGGATTCCCACGACCGCGCTCTTGTCATCCGCTGTGCCGCGACCGTAAATGCGGCCGCGTTCACCGCCGGGCCGAATTTCCGGTTCAAACGGGTCCAACGACCACCCCGGCTGGTTGGCAGCCGGTTGCACGTCGTGGTGAGCATAAAGCAGGACAGTTGGCAGTTCAGGATTCCGCTGGGTTGTCGCGATCACCGCCGGCGCTCCCGGTCCCCCACCCGGCAGTGGCGCAACGTGAATCGTGGATTCCAGTCCCGCGTCCTCAAACCATTGGCGGACCATTTCCGCGGCCCGACCCAAATCGTGACGGTGTTCGGGTAGCGCACCGACTGAGGGGATGCGGAGCAGGTCTTCGAACTTGGTCATCAAGTCCGGCCACTGTTCCTCCACCGATTCGGTTACTGCATCGCGGGTGGCTTCGTTGCTCATCAAGCGTCATCCTCTGGGTGTAGGTGGCAGGCGGTAGGGTTTGGGCATGGCCCTTTACTGCTCTGAGATGAACCCTAGCTCCATTACCTTCGAAGCAGTATTGGTAGACATGGATGGAACCCTGGTCGACTCAAATCGGCTGGTGGAGGACAGTTGGCGTGTCGTCTGCGACCGTTTCGGTCTTAACCTGGAAGAACTGCTCGTGTTTTCGCACGGTCGCCTAGCCATCACAACCCTGCAGAAATATTTGCCTCACCTGTCCGACCAGGAACATGCGGACCTGGTGGCGGGCATGCTGAAGCATGAAGAGGACACCTCCCACCTGGTGACCCCCATTCCTGGCGCCCTGCAATTCATCGAGTGCGCGCAGCAGGCGGGGGCGCCGTGGGCTCTGGTCACTTCCGCGATTGCCTCCCTAGCCCGGAAACGGTTCCACTACGCGGGCCTACCCTGGCCGGAAGTTGCTGTTACCGCGGAGTTGGTGGAGGACGGCAAGCCCGCACCCGACGGTTACCTGAGTGCCGCCCGCACTCTAGGTGCGGATCCGGCACGGTCGTTGGTGTTCGAGGACGCCCCGCCCGGGATCATGGCTGGCCTAAACGCAGGCGCCCAAGTCATCGGCGTCAACCCGGAGCCGGTGGACATTTCGGAGTACATCACCCCCGATACGCCCGGCACCTACCTGGGCCAGGTTCCCACAATGGAAGGCCTGTGCGTGGAACGGGCGGGCGAGGACAACGGCAAGCCCCTGTTTCGTTTAGTTGTAGGAAACTAGGGCACTCTACGGGGCGAACTGCTGCCAGTCATCGACTATTCCCGCCAGCCGGTCATCCAAGAACTGGCGCGCTTCCCGCTCAATTTCAGGTGGAATACCGTAGTAGGCCTGCGCTATCGACCCGGTGATCGCGGCAATCGTGTCCGTGTCCCCACCTAGGGAAACCGCGATACGCAGCGCGTCCTCAAACGATTCGGATTCCAGGAAACACTGGATAGCCTGCGGCACCGTGTCCTGGCAGATCTCATTGAACCGGTAGGTTGGCCGGATCTGGTCGATGGTGAAGTCCAGCGGGTAGTAGTCGGCCTCAATCCGCTGCTTTATCTCTTCCTGACTGGCCCCGTTTCGCGCCATGCAAATAGCGATAGTTGTGGCTTCCGCCCCCTTGATCCCCTCCGGATGATCATGGGACACAGCCGTCACTGCGCGGGAAATCTGCTTCGCCTCATCCTCACTTGCAGCCACAAAGCCTGCGGGACTCACCCGCATGGCGGCACCGTTGCCGAAGCTGTTGTAGGGCCGCGGGCTGTCGGAGAACAGCCACTTGCGGAAACTACCCCCATAGGCGGCCTGAGCGTCGTAGATCGGCCCAATTTCCCGCATCCGGTCCACGGTTACGCCGGGCAGCTGGTCCAGAAATTCCTGCGAGAATCTCTGAAAAGCCCTGGGGGTAGATCCGCCCTCGTCCCCCGCTTCCTCCCCAGTCGCTTCCCCAGCCGTTTCCCCGGCCGTTTCCCCGTTGGCCGCGGCCACATCCATGATCGCCTGCGCTATTGCAAGCGTCATTATGGAATCATCTGTAGCCCGACAGTTTGGGGCGAACAGATCAAAGTCCTTCGCCCTGTAATTATCGAATTCGAAGCGGGACCCAACAATGTCCCCAATTACTGCACCCAGCATGTGCTCCCCCTACCCCACTTTGCCCCCTGCCAAGTGGAATACCAGTCTCCCACCCCCCTCCGACATTTCCGCCCGCCTGCTGGCTACACTTCGGACCATGCCAACTTCAGCAACATCCCCAGCCGTCGCTGAAGCCACCCCAGCCACCTCGGGCACCCCAACCGCAACACGGCAATATTTGTACGGCGTGCAGGGCCTGCGTACGGTCGCCGCCCTGATGGTCGCGGTTTACCACATCTGGTTCCACCGGGTCTCCGGCGGCGTGGATGTCTTCTTTGTGGTTGCCGGTTTCTTCGCGGCCGGTTCCCTGCTGCCGCTGGCCCGCACCGCCAGCCCAGCTCAGCGCGCGCGGATGCTGCGCGACTACCTGCTGCGAACTGCCCGCCGCGTCATCCCCTCCGCAGCCGTTGTCGTTCTGGCCACGGTTGCCGCCTCCACCCTGTGGATGCCGAAAACCTTCTGGGCAGCGGGCATTGAGCACGCCCGCCAAGCGCTGCTGTTCCAAGAGAACCTGCACCTGATCCGCGTCTCCGCCGACTACCTGCAGTCCGGGCTGGACGCCTCCCCATTCCAACAGTTCTGGGCACTTGGCGTACAAGTACAGTCGTACGTGTTCTTCGCCCTGCTCACCTTCGTGGCCGCATCCGCAGCCTGGCTGGTCGGAGGCCGGCGCGCCTCGTCCAAGACCGCCCCCAGAGCAGCCGTGAAGACGGTCGTCGCCGCCAGCGCCACCGTGTTTGTTCTTAGTTTCGCCTGGTCCATCTACCAAACCCAGGTGAACCAGCCTGCCGCCTATTTTGCGTTTCCCACCCGCGTGTGGGAGTTCCTGGCTGGGACCCTGCTGGCGGTTGCCCTGGCAAGGATTACTGTTCCGACCCGGGTTGCACGCGCCGCCGGCTGGTTGGGCTTGCTCGCGATCCTCGGTTTCGCTGCCGTCGCCGACCTGTCGGCCCTGTTGCCCGGCTTCGTGGCCCTGGTCCCGGTTGTGGCCGCAAGCGGGGTCATCATCGCATCCAAGACACGCGCGGAGCCGGCGGTGCTAACCTGGCGCCCAATCTTGTGGTTCGCGGATGCCTCCTTCGCCTTCTACCTGTGGCATTGGCCCCTGCTGGTGTTTTACAGGTGGCGGATTGACGAGAGCGTCTCGCTGCTTGGCGGCCTGGCCATCCTTCTGCTTTCCGGCATCTTGGCCGTGGCAACCACCAAACTGCTGGAAGACCCCTTCCGCAAATCAGTACTGCTGCGCGCTCACCCCCTACTGTCCCTGCTGGCATCCGTGGCGTTGCTGGCACCGCCTTTCGTAGCGACGGAAGCCTGGCAGCGCGAGTTGACCCAAGTCCAGATCGCTGACACCCAAGCCGTTGCTGACCTGGCAGACGGGAAGGTGCCACCTAGCGGCCCAGTGCCATCCCCGCTGGTCGCAAAGTGGGACATTGCCCCCGTCTACGGTGCCGGGTGCCACCAGACCCCTGAAGACCCGGAACTGTTGGAATGCGTTTGGGGCCAAGACCAGTCCCGCAAGCAGACAATCGTGGTTGCGGGTGGCAGTCACGAAGCGCAGTGGTTGGACGTAGCCATCGAAACCGCCGACGCGGTCGGAGCGACGGTTGTTAGCTACACGAAGAGCGGCTGCCCGTTTGGGGATAACTCGTCCTCGCCCGAAAACCCACACCCTTCATGCGCGGTGTGGTCACAGGCCCTGTTGGACCAGTTGCTGACGGACCCTCCGGACGTTGTCGTGGCAGTCGCAACCAGGGAAGAGGGCGGGTGGGAAACCTTCCCTGACTGGAAACGGAACTACTTCGAAGAGCTAACCGCATCCGGCATCCCAGTGGTTGCTATCCGCGACAATCCGCGCTTCCCGAGGGACATGGCGGCATGCACGGAATTCAACCAAGCTAACTGCAGCAGGCAAGCACAAGACTTCTTCGCGCCGGAATCCGACCTCGCCCTGCCCCAAGATGACCTATTTGCTTTTGTGGACCTGGTGGACGCCTACTGCCCGGACGGCGAATGTCAGGCCACACAAACCGCGGCCCTTCCGGCGGGCGAGGCCCAGGTGCTGGTTTACCGGGACGACAACCATTTGACCCGCACGTGGACGCTGCTAAACGGAGGCCCTGTAGCCCGCGCTATTCGCGCGGCGCTCAGCAGCTAAGACCGCCCTCGTCCCCTGATTTGCACGCTTGAATGCCCCCCTTATTTTCTGCCCTCAGCCCCAGTATGTGGAGGGGCAGAGTAAGCGTGAAGGGAAGTGGCCCTCTGATGAGTAGGCACAGAGTTGTAGTGGTGGGATCGGGTTTCGGCGGGCTGTTCGCCACCCGCTACTTGGCGCGTTCTAACGTGAACGTCACCATGATTTCGCAAACGAACCACCACCTGTTTCAGCCGCTGCTGTACCAGGTGGCGACGGGCATTTTGTCGCAGGGGGAGATTGCGCCAGCAACGCGGGAGATCCTGAAACGGCAGAGAAACGCCCGCGTCCTGCTGGGGACGGTCGAGGACGTTGACCCCGACAAGAAACTGGTCTACTGGCGCAATTACGGCACCCAAAAGGCGACCCCTTACGACACGCTGATTGTGGCTGCGGGCGTGAACCAGTCCTACTTCGGCAACGATCACTTTGCGACATTCGCGCCCGGCATGAAAACGATTGATGACGCTCTGGAACTGCGAGCCCGCATTTTCGCGGCGTTCGAACAGGCGGAGATTGAGGAGGACCCGGAGAAGGTGAAGCAACTGCTGACCTTCGTCGTGGTGGGGGCGGGGCCGACGGGCGTGGAAATCGCGGGGCAGATCCGGGAGCTTGCCATTCACACGCTGCGTCATGAGTTCCGCAATATCAATCCCAGCCAGTCCCGCGTCCTGCTTGTCGAGGGCGGCCCCCAACCTCTGCCCACCTTTGGGAAGGAACTGGGACAGCAAACCATTCAGGCGCTGGATGAGCTGGGGGTGGAGTTCCGCGGGGACACCCACGTGGTGGGGGTGGATGCGGAGACGGTCACCATGAAGAACAAGGTGGGGAACCTGGAGGTGCTGCCGAGCGCCTGCAAAGTGTGGGCTGCCGGAGTGCAGGGCCCAGCGTTGGCGAAGGTGATCGCAGAGCGCACGGGCGCCGAACTGGACCGGGCGGGCCGCGTGAACGTCCTGCCGGACCTGACAGTTCCCGGTTACCCGGACCTGTTTGTTATTGGGGACATGATGAACCTGGAAGGCGTTCCAGGTGTTGCGCAGGGCGCTATCCAGGCCGCGAAGTTCACGGCTGAGAAAATCAAGGCCAGGCTGGCGGGCATCGCCCCCCGGCACACGACTTTCGGCTACCGGGACAAGGGGTCCATGGCGACCATTTCCCGCGCTAAGGCTGTTGCCAGCGTAGGTGAAATTCAGATGAGTGGACTGCCTGCGTGGCTTGCGTGGCTGGCCCTGCACATCCTGTACATCACCGGATTCAAGTCGCGTGTTTCCACGCTGTTCCACTGGGGGGTTAGTTTTGCCTCCCCGGCTAGGGCGGAGCGGACGACCACGAACCAGCAGATGGTGGGGCGCCTAGCAATTTCTCGCCTGGGACGGGGCGGGGCGACGCGACTGGCCCGCGGCGATGAGCCCTTGGAGATTTTCGAGGACGCCGCCACCCCCGCCGAGCGGGACCAGCAGCTTGGCGTCCTCAAAGCTGCGGAGGAAGAGGGAGCCTA
>CAYFVT010000016.1:0-11602 GCA_964346705.1 uncultured Actinomyces sp.
CCTTCCGGGTCTGCCGCACGCTTGTAGGATTCCACAACGTCATCCGCAGTCACGTCGGTGCCGTCCGAGAACTTGGCGTCATCCCGCAATGTGACTTCGTATTCCGTGTCAGAGACCTCGACTAGGTCATCGTCCTTTGCCAGCGCCTTATAGGGCTGGAAGGTGTCCATGTTCAGTTCGTACAGCCCTTCCACGACATGCCAGTTGGCCCCAAGAGCCAGAGCAGATGACGTCGTGGACGGATCGTAGTTGTCTGTTTCGTAGGCTACGGCAGCAGTGATCTTGCCACCGGTTGCCTCAACAGTTTCTTCAGTTGCTTCGCCACTCTGGTCTGTAGCAGCTTCGTCGGACGTGCCACCGCCGGCGCAAGCTGAGAGCGCCAGCGCCGCAGTTGCAGCAACCGCCGCTAGGGCTGTGCCCTTTTCCGCAGGATCCTCATCCCGTTCCTCTCCTTCGAGCCTCAAACTGATAACTTGGATCGTGCCCAAGTCACAAGTCTCAACACTTACGATGCTGAGGTAATCTGATCATATGATGTCTGACAACTTCCCACAAGCCGCTGTTGCCGATCTGCTTTCCAGCGTGGCCATCAGCACAGCTGTGACCCCTGCGACCTCCACGACTCGGGCCGTGGCCACGATGAACGCGATCAAGGCGCACATCCTGCGCAACAACCTGAACCCGGGTGACCCTCTACCAACTGAAGCGGTATTGGAAGAGGAACTGGGAGTATCCCGCTCCTCCGTCCGTGAAGCCTTAAGGCGACTGGAGGCCCTAGACATCGTGAAGGTAAAACAGGGGTCCGGGTCCTTCGTGGGCGAAATGTCCCTGGAGCCCATGGTGGAGACACTGGTGCTGCGGGCCTCTCTGTCGGCTGAAGGGAACCGTAAGTTCCTGCGTGAAGTCGCTGAAACTCGCCGCACGTTAGACATTGGTGCGGCCGCAACTATCGTGGCCGCGTTGAAAGGGTCCCGCAACGAGGAGCTGCACCAAATTGTGGACAGCATGGTGGCCGCTGCCGAACGTGACGGCCAGTTCATGGCGCAGGACGTTGCGTTTCATGAGGCCCTGTTCCGCTCTAGCCCCCACCAGCTGATCAGGCAGATCTATTCGTCACTGTGGTTGGTGCACACTTCCATAGTTCCAAACCTGGACACGGTGGTCGAGGGCAGCGCGGTCCGAACCGCGCGGGCCCACCTCGACATGTTGGAGGCCGCGGAAGCGGGTGACTTGGCTGCCTACCTAGCTGCCGTGGACGACCATTACGCACCCCTGTTGGAGAGCCTAGGAAACGGGACCTCCGAACCGTAGGGGGCCGAGGTCGACCACCCTATTAAAAAAGGGGCGGGGCCTGACTTGCAGTAGTCAGGCCCCGCCCCCTTTACGGTTCAATAATCCCGGCACCTAGTTGTGGGCAACCACCTTAGTGCCCACGTTCGCCCAGTCGTAAAGTTCCTTAGCCACGTCTACAGGCAGGTTGATGCACCCGTGCGACCCGCCGTTGCCCGCGTCAATACCGAACTGGGACCGCCAGTAGGCGCCGTGCAGCGCGTAGCCGCCGTGATAGTACAGGATCCAAGGCACGTTGGGCGTACTGTAACGCGTGCCGTCGTGATTATCCCCCTGCATGGTTTGGGACGGAACTTTCGCCCACACCGAGTATTCCCCAATCGCATTCGGGTACTGAGGCGCAGCGGAAACCATGGGGGCTGTCAGCACAGCCTTCGCACCTTCGTACGCTGTCACCTTGTGTTTGGACAGGTTAATGTCAATCCACTTTTCCCCCGGCGCTGCAGGGTAGGCCAGTTTGTCTGCCCCATCCGCAATCAGGCGCTGCGTCCAAGGATGCTCTTCCACTTGGTAGTCGAAGGTCCCGTAAAACGCTTCGCCTGAACTCAGTGCTGAAACGATGCCCTTCTTGATGGCTGCCGCGTTAGTGACGGTCCAACCGTCAGCACCCTCAACCGCTACCGACAGGACATCACCATTACTATCGACGTTCTGGACGCCCTCGACCGGTTCCACAGTGGTCTCGGCCGCGGCGGCCTGCACCCAGGTGTCGACGCCCTTCTCATCCAACACCGCGCGGTATTCGCCGTCGCCAGATTCGAATTTGATCCAAGACACCCGTTCAGCCAAGTCTGGGGTCCGAATCCCCGACTCCCGGTCGGTGGCCTGCACATCCAGGCTCAGCCACGTGTTCGCCTGGTCCGCTGCTGCCTGAACCGCTTCGGTCGGGTAGTCCGGCTCAACCTGCACTACGTTCACCGGCACGCTGAACGGCTGCAGCTTCGCTGCCCCCATCACCAGATCTGAGCGTAGACCGTCCGGGTCAATTTCGGCGCCCGCCTTGCTGGGGCTGGCCACGTAGGCCTGCTTCTTTTTGCTGTACTTAACCTTGCCGTTGATGCGCTCCTGCTCTTCAGAGGTGCGGAAGCTTTCGATCAACTTTTCTGTGGCTTCATCATCCACGTTCAGGACTGGCGCCACACTATTGGAAGAGAACAAACCCCCAACGCGCGAACTGAAGCCCTGGTTCTCCTGGAAAACATCCGCCACTGTCTTGTCGGCATCCAGGGTGACGCCCGCCTTGTCCAGCGGAAGCACCTGGTCTTCTTCCAGCCCAGTAAAAGTCACCTTAGAATCAGCAAAACGTTCTTCAACCACAGATCGGACCTCGGCACGGGTCAAACCGGACACGCTTTGTCCCGCCAGTTCGGTCCCTGGTAGCGCGTGGTCACCGTAGTAAAAGTAAATTCCCGCCCCGGCAGCCCCGACCGCCACCACCAGCGCAGCACTTAGTGCCGCTATCTTCTTTTTGGTGGTTCCTAAAATCCTTGCCACTTCTCACCCTTGGATTTAAACCCTGCTATTACGCGCAATAATACCCGCATCTGTGCTAATTGAACGCGGTCATGCGTCACACGCCCCGCGGCGGGTAAGGGTCCAGCGGCGTGGAAGGAGGCGTCGCTAAGGTGGAGAGCGTGTCCAAATACCAGCTATTCGTCCCAACTGGCAGCAGCGACCAGGTGTTATCCCTGTTCAACGCACTTTCGGAACGCCTCGCGGCCGCACCTGCTTCGCCCCCACCGCCGCTGGTTGTTTGCGGTGGCAACAACGCGGACCGTGATCAAGTTGTAACCCGCCTTCGGCGTGCCGAGGGCGAGCCCGACGCCAATGCATTGCTACAGGGCGCCTGTGTCGTGCTCCAGACCTCCGGTTCAAGTTCTGCACAGACCAGCTTGGTGGCCATAACCGCTGACGCCCTCCGGGGCTCGGCGCAAGCCACGCACCAAGCGTTAGGTGGGCCCGGGCAGTGGGTCTTGGCCCTACCCGCCCAGCACATTGCGGGCCTGCAGGTGGTGACGCGGGCTGTCGTGTCGGGGGCGCCTCCGATAAGTGCGGTTCAGCCCGGCGGGTTCAAACCTGAAGTGCTGGCGGAGGCCACCCCAACCACCACTCGCGGGCGCCTTTACACGGCGCTGGTCTCCCCACAGGTGGCGGCTATATTGGAGGCGGGGGGTGCAGCACTGGAGGCACTTCGCCGTTACGACGCGGTCCTGCTTGGAGGCGGGTTCGTTGCCCCCTCACTGTTGGAAAGGGGCCGCGCCGAGGGCGTTAACCTGGTGACCACGTACGGCATGACCGAAACCAGTGGCGGCTGTGTTTATGACGGCTACCCGCTACCCGGAACCGACCTGCTGGTGGACGAGAACCAGAACCTCCTCATCCGCACCCCAGGCTTAATGTCTGGCTACTTGGATGAGCCCACCCCCTGGCAGCAGGTGAACGGCCTCAGGTATTTGCGAACCTCTGACCGGGCGGAAGTCGCCCCAGACGGCCGGCTGAAACTTCTTGGCCGCAGCGATGATCTGATCAAGACAGGCGGGAAGCAAGTGGTTGCGCGTGACGTGGCTGAGGCTGCAACCGCGGCAGGCGTGCGTGAAGCGTTCGTCTACGGCCGCCCCGACACCAAGTGGGGACAGCAGGTGACCATGGTGGCCGTGCCGGGCCCTGGCACCCAGGCGGAGGACGTTCGGGGCGCTGTGAAAACTGCCTTGGGGGCCGCAAGCGCCCCGCGGACGATTGTCTTCGTGTCTGAACTGCCAAAGACGGCTCTGGGGAAGGTCCGCAGAAACGCTTCGATAGCTGTTGCTGAAGAGGCGATTCGCCAAGGACACGCCTGGCAGCGTTAAATGGCGGCTATGGCTTCACCTAAAGACTGGCTTGAAGGCGCACGCCTCAGAACGCTGCCTGCAGCCGCCGCCCCCGTCCTAATCGGGATTGGCGCCGCGATTCATTTGGACGCATTCAGTTGGGGTATGTCCCTGCTGGCATTACTGGTTGCCCTGTCGCTGCAGATTGGGGTGAACTTCTCCAACGACTATTCAGATGGGGTGCGTGGCACGGATGAGGACCGGGTAGGCCCGGTAAGAATGACCGCTTCGGGCCTGGTTTCCCCGAAAGTTGTCTTAGCAGCCGCCCTGGGCAATTTCGCGGTGGCGGGCGCGGCCGGCCTTGCGTTAGTGATCTGGTCCGGCCAGTGGTGGTTGCTGGCGGTGGGGGTGGCCGCGGTGGCTGCCGCCTGGTTCTACACCGGGGGCAGTTCCCCCTACGGTTACCTGGGTGTGGGCTTGAGTGAAGTTTTCGTGTTCCTTTTCTTCGGTCTGGTGGCGACCGTGGGGACCACGTTCGTGCAGACCCTGTCGGCCCCCTGGTGGCTGTGGACCGCGGCAAGCGGGATTGGCTTGGTTTCCGTTGCGCTGCTGATGGTCAACAACATTCGTGACATTCCGACCGACTCCCAGGTGGGTAAGCGCACGGTCGCAGTCCGACTGGGCGACAGAGCGTCCCGCATCCTGTACGTAGTGTTGGCGGCTGGGTCCGCGATTCTTGGGGGCGCCGCTACGGCTGGAATGCCACTGTCGTTGGTGTGGCCTTTCGGCGTTGGGGCCGTCCTCCTTTTTGCATCGCTGTTCGGCATTTTGCCAATCGTTACGGGGGCCAGCGGGAAGAACCTTCTTGGCGCCCTGCGGAACACGGGCCTGTACGCGCTTGGCTACGGGCTGGTTTTGGGCAGTGTGTTCGCCGTTGGCACACCCCCCGGCACCTGATTTCCGCCTAGAGTAGAACGTATGGCACGTATTTTACTTGTCCTGGCTTCCATCGCCGTGACTGTCTATGCGATTGCCGACTGGGTGTCCCGGTCGAAAACGTGGACCCCCGGCCGGATAAACCGCTGGGTTTGGCTTGCCGTCATTATCTTCATTCCACTACTTGGCCCGCTGGCGTGGATTATTACCGGGTGGGTGACGCGGGCGGAAAGTAATCGTGGCCACTATCAGGCCCCACAGCCCCAGGCCCCCATGCGGCCGGACGACAATCCCCACGGTGTTTCGGATGTTGCTGACCGGATTGCGCGACGCGAAAAACGGACGAAGCCGCCCCGCCAGAAGCGGGATGAGGACGACGGCACCAGCAAAGACCCGAAGAAGGGTCCCGCCGGTTAGCACCTACCGTTTCAGGGATGCATCCGATGCGCCCGGAGTCATGTCCTGGGCTTGCTGCAGCAGGTCGAGGGCGGGCTCCGCGTAGTCCCACCCAATCAGGGTGTCCCCATCAAAAATCAGGGAAGTCAACGAGGCTAGGGAACAGTTACGTGACAGCGGGTTGTGCGACAGGGGTTTACCTTGAACTGAGCGTTGCACGGTGACCACGGGCAGTTGGTGTGAAACCAGTAGTGCTTCGTGACCGCGGGACTGCCGCAGAGCAGACGCAACAGCGCGCATCATGCGGTCCGCGATCTGTTGGTACGGCTCCCCCCACGACGGTTCGTGCAGGCGCCGGTAGTTCCCCCAGTGTCGTGGGTGTGCCAGGGACCACCGGTTCTGGTTTATAGCCAGGCCTTCGAAATTGTTACCGGCCTCAATTAGGCGCGGATCCAACTGAACGGGCAGGTCGTAGGCCGCCGCGGTTGGGGCCGCTGTCTCCTGGGCCCGCTGCAGGGGGGATGAGATCACGTGGGTGATATCAGCGCCCTCGTCAACCAGGTAGTCCGCGGCTGCCACCGCCATTTCCGCACCTAAGGGGGTCAAGCCGAAACCGGGTAGCCGTCCGTAAAGAATTCCGTCTGGATTGTCGACCTCGCCATGACGCAGAAGGTGAATGGTAGTTAGCTCCATGCCCCCATCTTCACACACCCGCTACGCTGAGGTGATGATGACGGAACACGCGGCCACCACAGGACCACTACGTTTTGATGATGTGGACGACCCAAGTCAAGTCGGGGCGTTCTTTGACGTGGATGAAACCCTGGTGCGGGGAGCTACGGCCTTCTGGGCTGCCAAGCAAATGTTTCGCCGCTCATTTTTCGGTGTGCGCGACCTGGTTTACGCGTCAGCGCAAACGGGCCGCTACGTTCTGCTGGGTGAGGGCGGCGCCGACGCTGACGCACTGTTTGACCGGGCGGCAAGAGCGGTTGCCGGCCAGTCCCTGGACGAATTGCAGCGGATTGGTGAGGACCTGTACGACGCTTACTTCGTCCCCAAAGTTTACCGGGCCACGTATGAGCGCCTGCAGCAGCACATTGAGGCCGGCCACCAGGTGTACCTTGTTTCCGCTACCCCCTGGCTGATCGCTGAAGAGATCGCGCGCAGGGTTGGGGCTGCCGGCGGGATTGGAACGCGGGTTGGGGTGGAGGACGGGAAACTGTCCGGAGACTTGGTGGGCGGCATCATCCACGGCCCCGGCAAGGTGACCGCGGTACAGAAGGTGGCGCGCGAGGTCGGCATTGACTTGGAGCGTTCCTGGGCTTATTCAGACTCCGCTAACGACATTCCCCTACTGTCCCTAGTTGGGCACCCGGTGCCAGTGAACCCCGACCGGGCTCTGCGCGCACACGCCACCCAAATGGGGTGGCCCATGGTGCGCGCCTATGAGCCGTTTGATGTTGCGAAAAGGTGGGCGATCACGGCGGCAGTCGCGGGGACCACCGCCGTGAGCGGTTACCTGCTGGTTAGGAGCGCAGCCAGACGGTTGCCTCGCCAGGCAAAGTCCCATCCACAACCGGCTGGGAAGCGATAAGCACTTCCCCTTCCGGTAGGGGCACCGGCCGGTCAGTGAAGTTCATCAGGATTCGCCAACCCCCTGGACGACTGAACTGCAGGGTTCCTTCACCGGGGCCCTGCTCCCACCGCAGTTCTTCCTCCCCCTGCAGTTGTTTACGCAACTCCAAGGCCCGACGGTACAGGTTCAGGGTCGAATCCGGACTGGCCTCCTGCGCCTGAACAGAATGCTCCGCGAACCACTCGGGCTGCGGGAAGTGCGGGTCGTGGGCTCCGAAACCAAACCCTAGGGCCTGATCGACCGTCCAGGGGAGGGGAACACGGCAACCGTCGCGGCCCACGTCTTCACCCGGTGAGCGGAAGAAGGTGGGGTCCTGGCGGTCCTCATCCAGAATGTCGCCCACCTCATGCAGCCCGAGCTCCTCCCCCTGGTACAGGTACATGCTGCCCGGCAAGGCGAGCAGCAGCAAGGTGGCCGCGTCCGCGCGACGGGTGCCCTGTTCCAGGGCGACCATCTCCCTCTGGCCACCTTCAAGCAGCCAGTTCTGTCCGATGTACTTTTCGTCCTGCGCCCGCATCCCCAGTCCGTAGCGGGTGGGGTGCCGGATCACGTCGTGGTTAGAGAGGACCCAGGTGCTAGAGGTTCCAGCGTCGGCGGCTAACGCCAAGTTTTCTGCGATGATCGCCCGGAACTCATCAGCCGCGAACTCCGCACGCAGCAAGTCAAAGTTGAAGGCCTGCCCCAAACCGGACGCTGAAGCGTACTTGGCGCGCCTAGCCGGGTCCTCCACCCATGCTTCCGCCACTGCAGTGCGGGGCGGATCGTACTGTTCAAAAACTCCGCGCCAATCCTTGTACACCTCATGTACTTCATCCCGGTCCCACAGTGGGTGCGTCCCATCCATGGGGTAAGCGTCCAGCTCCGCCTTGGATGGCAGCGGATCGGGACCCGTCAGCATGTCCATGTCTTTCACCAGCGAGTGGGCCACATCAATCCGGAATCCGTCCACACCCCGGTCAGACCAGAAGCGCAGAATATCTAAGAACTCCGCCCGCACTTCCGGGTTGGACCAGTTCAGATCTGGCTGCTCCACGGCAAAAGTGTGCAGGTAGTACTGGCCGTCCGGCGTCTGCTCCCACGCCGACCCGCCGAACATGGTCACCCAGTCGGAGGGCGGCATGACCGCCCCGTCCTCGCCCACCACCCCATCACGGAACAGGTAGCGTTCGCGGGCTGGGGACCCCTTCGGTGCGGCTAGCGCCTCTTGGAACCATTCGTGCTGGTCGGAGGTGTGGTTGGGAACAATATCGATGATGACTTTGATTCCAGCCTCATGCAAGGCAGCCGTCATCCGGTCGAAAACCTGCAAAGAACCAAGCTGGGGTGAAACGTCCCTGTAGTCCGCCACGTCGTACCCACCATCGGCCAGGTCAGAAGGGTAGAAAGGGCTGAGCCAAACCGCGTCCACCCCCAGCTCCTGCAGGTAGGGAACCCGATCGATTATTCCCTGTAGGTCCCCCAAGCCATCACCGTTGCTGTCGGCGAAACTACGCGGATAAATCTGGTAAACAACCGCTTGGCGCCACCAGTCGTGATCGTTGGTCATGATCCCCTCTTCCTGTCAGATAGCGGCATGCAGAGCTTGCACTGCTGCTTCGAACTGTTTGTCCTCGACCCCGATAATGATGCTGAGTTCAGAGGCCCCCTGCGTGATGATTCGGACGTTGACACCGGCTTCAGCCAGGGAGGTGAACACGCGGCCCGCGATTCCTGGGGTGCGAACCATGCCGACCCCCACCACTGCAACCAGTGAGATTCCCTCTTCAACCCGCACGGAGTCCGGCTTGCAGTAGATGTCTAGTTCTGCCAAAACCTTGTTGATCTTGAATCGGATGTCTTCGCTGCGGACAACCACCGAAACCGAGTCGATGCCTGAGGGGACGTGAGCGATTGATACCCCGTTGGTTTCGAACACGCTCACCAGCTTGCGTAGGAAACCCTTTTCCTCATCCATCATCGTCTTGTCCAGCGTGACGACGGTGAAGTCCTTCATGCCCGCCACACCCGTGATCCCATCAAAATCCCGGTGCGTCCGGTCATCCACGATTAGTGTGCCCGCATCCTGCGGTTCGCCAGTGTTACGCACATGGATGGGAATGCATTTTTCCCGCACCGGGAAGATCGCTTCCTCATGCAGCACGGCAGCGCCCATGTAAGACAGTTCACGCAACTCCTTATACGTGACCGTCTCTATCGGTTTCGGGTCAGGAACAATGGACGGGTCAGCCTGCAGGAATCCGGACACATCCGTCCAGTTCTCATACAGTTCAGCGCGGGCCGCCCTTGCCACTATGGCGCCCGTAACGTCTGAGCCGCCGCGGGAAAACGTTTGCGTCTCACCTTCCGGGTCCGCCCCGTAAAACCCGGGAATCACTGCACGTGGCTTTTCTCGCAAACTGTGGCGCAACCGGCGGAGAGTTTCGTCAGCGTCGTAAGCGCCGCCCGGCTTGAAACGGATCACGTCCGCGGCGTCCACAAAGTCATAGCCTAAATATTCGGCTAGCAGCAACCCATTCAAATATTCGCCGCGGCTAGCAACATGCTCCGGCGACGCACCGGCACCTATTTCTGCCCGCACCCGGTCCAACTCCGCGTCCAGGTCAAGCGTGAGCGCTAAATCTTCCTTGATTTGGCGGTACCGCTGTTCAACGAGGGCGAACACTTCACCAAAATCGATCTGGTGGCTAGCCAACTGCTGGCTCATGTAAAGCAGGTCAGTCACCTTATGGTCCCCAGGGTGCCTCTTCCCCGGGGCAGACACGACGACGTACTGGCGGGCCGGGTCGCCCTCAATAATTTCTTTGACGTTACTGAAGCTTTTAGCGTCAGCTAGGGAGCTACCCCCGAACTTTGCTACGACGGGACCGGCCACTGATCACACTCCTTGCACTAGCCGCCCCAGCTTAGCCGCCATTATGCTGACTGGAGCAGCTTAAACTTGCCTTCATGGGATAGGTTTAGCTGGTAACTGGAAATTTTGCTGACATTAGGGATCATTCTATGAGCGACCACCACCATTCCTCTTCGAAGAAGACCGTCAACCGCGAAGGACGGCGGGCAGAAGCCCACGCACTTCATGAGGAGGCTCTGACCGCTAACACGGAACAGGACCTTGACCTGGGTGAATTCGAAAAAGACAACATTCAGACCGGCGCTGGATCACACGAACCCATGTCGGACGGCAACCGTGACTGGGCCATAGACGAACGTCAGGCGGAAGCCGTTCAGGACGACCTGGAACCGTAACCCTAAACCTTAAACAGGCCAACACGGCCTTCTTTTTGTACACTTAGGGCAACAACGCAAGTTCCCTTAGGCGAGCGCGCACTTGCGCGATAGGACGGAGTAGCAACAAAATGTGCACCACATGCGTTTGGGCTGATAACGGCGTAGCAACCGTGACTGGCCGCAACATGGACTGGTTTGGGGACATGGAGTCCGATCTGTGGGTACTGCCTGCGGGAATGGAACGGGTCGGCCTCGCTGACACGGACCCCAACCCGGCAAAATGGACCAGCAAGTACGGTTCCGTAATCACTTCCATCTATTCGGTCACTTCCGGGGATGGGATGAACGAAAAGGGCCTGTCGGGGCACGTGCTCTGGCTGGCTGAAGCGGTGTTCCCCGAACGGGACACCTCGATCCCGGGCATCTCCGCTTCCTTCTGGATGCAGTACTACCTGGACAACTACGCGACGGTAGCCGAACTGGTGGAGGGCATTGAGACTGACCCCATCCAGGTCGTGAAAACGGACCTGCTTGGCCGTCCAGCCACCGTTCACCTCCAGTTCTCCGACCCGACGGGCGACGTTGCGGTCCTGGAGCTTCTTGAGGGCGGACTGAAGGTGCACCATGGCCCGCAGTACCCTGTCCTCACCAACAGCCCGGTGTTCGACCAGCAGCTGGAGCACATGAAGCAGTACAAGGGCTTCGGCGGGGAACTGCCCCTGCCGGGCACAACCCAGGCAGCGGACCGTTTCGTGCGCGCTTGGTACTACCACAATCACCTGCCAACGCCCAGCAACCTGGATGAGACAATCGCCAGGATCATGGGTGTCATGCGCAGTTCCGCCCAGCCTTTCACGGAAAAGGACCCGAACGACCCCACGAATTCGGCGACCATCTGGCGAACCGTTTCGGACCACACGAACCTGGTTTACTACTTTGAGCCGACCGACCGTCCGTACATCGTGTGGTTGGACTTCAAGAACCTGGACTTCACGCCCGGGGCTCCCGTTAAGGAGCTGAAGCTAACCGAAATGACGGACCTGATTGGTGAGCAGTCCGGGAAACTGGTTGATGCCGAAATGTTCACATTCGCCCTGCCAGGACATAAGCCAATCAAGGCTCCTGCACCGACGGGGGCAGTCAAAGAGTAGGACATCGTGAGTCCGCCGACAGTTTCACCCCAGGGTGAAATAGACCTAGCGTAAGGCCCAGGTAAGCTGCCAAGCTTACCTGGGCCTTACTGCTGGAA
>CAYFVT010000016.1:11702-22792 GCA_964346705.1 uncultured Actinomyces sp.
CCGTTTGCGTCACAACCCGATTCTGCAGATGTCAATGCTGTTCGCTGTGATCTCATTGATCACAGTTGGCATCAGCTACGGGGTTGCCCGTGCCCAAGCTGACGAAGTCACGTATCAGACGACACGCGTGACAAAAGAAGAGATAACGGACGAGGAAAAACAGGAGCTGGTGGATGCCGCGGCAGCCGCGGCAGCGGAGAATGTGGCCGACCAGGAAACGGTCGACCCGCAGCTGGAAGACCATCAAGACCTGCAGGGACAGATCCAGGCTATGACCGATCGCATCGCCCAACTGGAAGCTGAACTAGGCCAGGACGACCAGGACGCTGCCTCACAGGGTGGATCGTCCCAAATTGCGAACCTGCTGAACCAGAACGAAGAGTTAGCAGGCGAAGTGAGGGACCTACAGGGAGCGCTGGCGCAAGAGCAGGAAACAACCTCCGAACTGGCAAGACGACTGGCTGAACTGGAGCAGAAACTAAGCAGCTTCGACCACGCCAGCCAACCAACCGACGGTTAGCTACTGCCCATCCCCACGACCTGGGGCGGGGCCGGGAACGGGCGTGCAAGTTCAACTAGGCGCGCCAGGTTGAGCAACTGCTGGTCACTGCCCGGCCGTCCTGTCAGCATCGCTCCAAACGGAAGTGTCACCCCATCAACAGCCGCCTGATGGACGGGAAGGGACACCGAGGGAGCACCCCAAATGTTCGCTATCGACGTCCAGGGCGTGAAACGTTTCTGGTTCTCAAACTCCGCCTCCGGATCCTCATCGTCACGCAACGCGCCCACAGGGGCCGGTGGCCCAGCCAGGGTGGGCGTAATAACCACGTCGAAATCACCCCACGCGTTCGCGGTCTGCCGGGCAACCAGTTGGGCAGCGGAAACCGCCTGCGCGTATTGTGCGCCCGTATAGCCGCGTCCAACCTGCCGCAGCCACCGGGTTAGAGGCTCCAGTGAGGACTCCGCCTGTTGTGGGATAGGCAGGTTCAAGGCCATCACGGACCACAGGGGCATGAAAGCCATCCAGTCCTCACCGCTGAACGGGACGGGAGCCGGACCAACACGCAAGCCGAGCTCCTCCAACAGCTCCGCCGCCCGCTCCGCGGCCCTAGTTGCCTCCGGGTGCACCGCGGCGTCGGGCGCGACCACCGGGTCTGTCAACAGACCTACCCGCAGACCTTTCAACTCTTCCAAGAAAGACCACTGGCTCCGCTGCGCGACCCCCCGCCAATTGACTTCCGGGTCAGCCCTAGAAGCCTCCCGATCATCTCCCGGCCAGGGGCCCTGCAACACTGACAGCGCAAGCGCGGCATCGGCCACCGTCCTGCTAACTGCCCCGGCCGTCGCCAGACCCGCGCCTTCAACACTCCAAGGACCGGTGCTGACCACGCCGCGTGACGGTTTGAACCCGACAATCCCGCAAGCAGCAGCTGGGATCCGGATAGAGCCGCCACCGTCGGAGGCCTGCGCTAAAGGTGTTACACCCGCTGCCACGGCAGCTGCGGCCCCACCGCTGGAACCGCCTGCTCCCCTACTTAAATCCCAGGGGGTGAGCGCGGGAAGGATGGGACCGCCAGGGTAAGCACGTGGCTCCGTGTAAGGAGGAAACCCAAACTCGGGGGTCGAAGTTTTCCCGATCATGGTGGCGCCCGCGTCGCGCAGTTTCGTCACGGTACCGTCATCG
This sequence comes from uncultured Actinomyces sp., assembly GCA_964346705.1. Lineage (GTDB taxonomy): Bacteria > Actinomycetota > Actinomycetes > Actinomycetales > Actinomycetaceae > Scrofimicrobium. The sequence continues at coordinate 13,387 of CAYFVT010000016.1, forward strand.
ACCTCGGGAATTATCGGATCAGTGGCCAGTAGTCCACTGCCCGCTGACATGCCCTCACCCGCAACCTGATACAGGTCTTTGATGGGAACTGGCACTCCCGCCAAGGGGAAACGGGACAACGCCATTTGGGGGTCCAGGCCAGCAATCGTGGTGTCCACAGCTTGAGCCTGCTCTAAAGCCAGTTCGGGGGTGAGGCGAACAAACGCGCCGACTTCACTACCCACCGTGCCGGCAGCCTCCAGCGCAGCAGTGGTGACCTGCTTGGCGCTCACCTCCCCGCGCGCCACCGCGCGTGCAATGTCTATCGCACTGTTCTGGCCCAGGGGAAGGTGAGCGTCAAAGGTCATGGGTTTACTCGCTTACTTCCATTCGCATTGTCGACGTAACCGCACGCACGCCGGGCGCAGCCTCCAGGTCTGCAACAACCTCCTGGAGCGCACCCTCGGTTGCCCGGTGAGTGCTGATCAGCAGGTTCGCCTGTCCCACACAGTCCGGCCCATCTTTCGGGCACTGCTTCTGCTGCACGGACTTGATGGAAACGTCGTGGGCGGCAAACACTCCTGCCACCTCCGCTAAGACACCGGCCCTGTCTTCCACCTGAAGGTGAATCTGGTAGCGGGTCACTGCGCTTTCGGCCGGCAGGATCGGCAGGTTCGCGTACACCAGCTCCCGCGGGGCGTTCCCCCCGGTAGCAATATGGGACGCGCCCGCCACCACGTCCGAGAGAACAGCGGAAGCCGTGGGAGCACCCCCGGCGCCCTGCCCGTAGAACATGAGTGGGCCCGCAGATTCGCCCTCAATCACCACCGCATTGAAGGGGCCGGAAACGGCCGCAAGCGGATTGTCTTTAGGGACAAGAGTGGGGTGAACGCGAACCGAAACGCCCTCTCCCCCATCTTCTAAAAGCTGCCGTTCGGCAACTGCCAGCAGTTTCACAACGTGGTTAGCGGACGCGGCCTCTTCAATGTCCGAAGGCGTTATCTGCGTGATCCCCTCGACGGCAACATCGTCCATACTGACCCGCGTGTGGAACGCCAAAGAAGCCAGGATGGCAGCTTTAGCGGCAGCGTCCAACCCATCAACGTCCGCTGAAGGGTCAGCTTCCGCGAAGCCCAGGCGCTGTGCTTCCGCCAGCGCCTCATCGTAGGAAGCACCCGTGGTTGTCATGGCGTCCAAAATGAAGTTGGTCGTCCCGTTAACTATGCCCAGAACCCGCTGGATCTTATCCCCCGTCAGCGACTCACGCAGGCCGTAAACAACGGGAACTGCACCAGCAACGGCCGCTTCGTAGTAAAGGTCGGCACCCGAAACGGCAGCAGCATCGTGTAGTTCAGGGCCGTGCTCTGCCAACAGAGCCTTGTTCCCAGTGACGATTGTCTTCCCCTGGTTCAAAGCACGTAAGGCAAAACTGCGGGCAGGTTCCAGCCCACCAATCAGTTCAACCACCAGGTCAGCCTGATCAATGGCAGCCTCCGCGTCCGTCGTCAGCAGATCCGCATCTATTTCCACGTCACGGGGTGCATCCAAGTCCCGTACGGCAACCCCGGTCAATTCCAGTTCAACGCCGGCCCGAGCAGCAAGGTCCGCGGCCTCCTCATTCAGCAGGCGCACCACCTGAGAGCCGACCGTGCCTGCCCCAAGGACTGCAACTTTTACTTTCGCCACGCTTACGCCTCCCTGTTCAACGGGTCAATGGCTGGGTCCCCCAGCTGTTCAGTGACCTCAAACCCTGCAACCGTCGCAAAGTAATCCTGCGGTGTTTCAGCACGCCGGATCATGCGGAACGACCCGTCCTCCTCCAACAACACTTCCGCACTGCGCAGCTTGCCGTTGTAGTTGTGCCCCATGGAATGTCCGTGAGCCCCGGTGTCGTGGATAACAACCAGATCCCCCCGTTCCACTTCCGGCAGAGGGCGATCAATCGCGAACTTATCGTTGTTTTCGCACAGCGACCCCGTCACGTCATAAACGTGGTCTTCCGGCTGGTCCTCTTTACCCGGCACCGTGATGTGGTGGTAAGCCCCGTACATGGAAGGGCGCATCAGGTTAGAAGCTGACGCATCCAAGCCCAGGTACTGCTTGTGAATGTCCTTATGGTGGATCGCTGTGGTCACCAGCCACGCGTTCGGGCCCGTAATGAACCGGCCCAGTTCAGCTACCACCGCGACAGGGTCCATGCCGGCCGGCACAATCGTCTCGTTATACGCCTTCTCCACGGCCGCCCCAATTTCCATCAGGTCCGCGCGCTCCTGGCCCGGTTCATAGGGGATCCCTATCCCGCCGGACAGGTTAACCAGGAAGAACTTGGCGTCTAATTCCTTGTTGAGGTCGACTGCCAGTTCGAATAGCATCCGGGCAATAGCCGGGTAGTACGCGCTGTCCGTGGTGTTTGACGCCAGGAATGTGTGCAGCCCAAATTCTTCCACCCCCAGTTCCTGCAGCCGTTTGATGGCGACGGGCATCTGTTCGGGTGTAAGCCCGTACTTCGCTTCAGCCGGATTTCCCATTACCTTCGTGCCCAGGCGGAAATCCCCACCCGGGTTGAAACGCAGGGAAATCTTCTTCGGGATGCCACCGTTTTCCGCCAGGAAGTCGATGTGGCTGATGTCGTCCAGGTTGATAATGACGCCCATCTTGCTGGCCAACTGATAGTCCTCAGCAGGCGTGACGTTGGAGGAGAACATGATCTCATCCCCCTTGAAACCCATAGCGTCTGCGAGCAGCAGCTCCGTGTAGGAAGCACAGTCCACACCGCAATCCAAATCTTTCAACAGCGCCAAAATGGCAGGGTTCGGGGTGGCTTTTACTGCAAAGAACTCCTTGAAGCCGGGGTTCCAAGCGAACGCAGCCTGCAGTTCGCGAACGTTGTCGCGGATCCCCTTCGCGTCGTACAGGTGGTACGGCGTTGGAATTTCAGCGGTAATTTCCTGCAGCTTTTCCAGGCTGGGGGTTGGGCGTGGCATCTAATTCCTTCCAATGAGCGGTAGTACATCCGCCAGTCGGCGGCAGGCCTCTTCTGTAGCCTGGTGGGTGCCGAACGCGCTCAACCGGAAATGTCCGGCGCCCGCGGGCCCGAAGCCAACCCCGGGTGTGCCCACAATTTGGGCGTTGTCCAGCAGGTAGTCGAAGAATTCCCAGGAGTCCATTCCCCCCGGGCATTTGAACCAGACGTAAGGCGAGTTATCCCCACCCACCGCCTTGATTCCTGCGTCCAGCAGGGTTTTGCGGATTAGGTGCGCGTTACGCAGATAGTAGTCAATGTTCTCCTGCAGTTCCGCCTGTCCCTGCGGGGTGTAAATGGCTTCAGCGGCCTTCTGCACAATGTAGGGGGTGCCGTTAAATTTCGTGGCTTGACGGCGGTTCCACATAGGGTTCAGCGCCTGCCCATCAACCTTGAGCGCTTTCGGCACAACAGTCCAGGAAGCACGCAGACCAGTGAAACCAGCTGTTTTGGAGAAAGAGCCAAATTCGATCGCTACCTCTTCAGCTCCCTCAATTTCGTAGATGCTGCGCGGAACGTCGTCCTGCGTAATGAACGCCCGGTAGGCGGCATCAAACAGGATGATGGTGCCGTTGTCCCGCGCGTAGTCCACCCACCGCTGCAGTTCATCCTTCGTCAGCGTGGTCCCGGTGGGGTTGTTTGGGTAGCACAGGTAAAGCAGGTCCACGCGCTCTTCCGGCAGCGGAGGCTTGTAACCGTTTTCTTCCGTGCAGTCCAAGTAAGTCAGGTTGGTCCAGCGCCCGTCCTGGTAGTCACCTAACCGGCCTGACATTGCGTTGGAGTCAATGTAAACCGGGTAGACCGGGTCCGCCACCGCTACGGATGCGTCCGTGGAGAACAGTTCCTGAATATTGGCCGAATCCGACTTCGCACCGTCCCCAATGAAAATCTCATCCGCATCTAAGCTCACACCAACCGAAGCGTATTCGCCCTTGTTGATGGCTTCCCGCAGAAACTCATAACCCTGTTCCGGACCGTAGCCGCGGAAAGTCGCCGGGTCAGCCTGTTCGTCGGTTGCCGCGTGAAGTGCTTCAATCACGACGGCTGGCAGAGGGCGGGTCACGTCCCCAATACCTAAACGCAGGAGTTCCGCATCCGGGTTCGCTTCCTGGTAAGCACCCACCCGACCGGCGACCTCACTGAAAAGGTAAGAGGGCGGAATCTTCCCGAAATCTTGGTTAAGCATCCTTGTCTCCATCCGATACGTCTCCACTCAGATTCTGTTCCCCGAGCATGTCTGCCATTGAATACAGACCCGGGGTTTGGCCAGCAATGAAGTTCGCTGCCGCAAGCGCCCCGAACCCGAACACTTCCCGGGAACTAGCAACGTGACGTAGTTCCACAATTTCGTCATCCAAGTAGAAAGTGACGCTGTGCTCCCCCACGACTGTGCCCCCGCGCAGGGCGTGGACCCCAATCTCATTCCCCCGGGCACCCGGGGTGTCAGGCGACCGGCCATAAACGAAGTCGCGCTCTTCAACTGAGGCGTCCCGTACTGCTTCCGCCAGCGTCAATGCTGTTCCTGAAGGCGCGTCAACCTTCATCCTGTGATGGGTTTCCACCACCTCCACATCCACGTCCCCCAGCATGCGGGTCGCATTCGCGGTGAGGGCACGCAGGACATTCACCCCGATGCTCAAGTTGCTGGAAAGCAGGACGGGAATCTGCCGAGCGGCCACCCCAATCTGGTCCAACTGTTCTTGGTTGTGCCCGGTTGCAGCTATGACCAGCGGCTTCCCTTCTTCCACCGCGTACGCCAGTACGCCAGAAAGCGCGTCGGGCTTGGATGCGTCAATCAGGACGTCGAAACTTTGAGGGACTTCTTCCAAATCCGGGTACAAAGGAATGGGAAGCGCAGCCCCCGTCATGGCTTGAATGTCTGACCCCAAGTGCTGATCCACGCCCGCAACCACCCGAGCCGTTGCTTCCGGCGCACCCGCAGCGGCAACAATTGCTTTGCCCAGCCTGCCGACACCGTTCAAAACAATACGTACCACACTGCCCTCCAACACAAGGTAGCCAAACACAAGGTAGCCAAATCTCGGATTAGCATAACAACCAGCACCGACAGGCCGGTTCGCCGTCCACCACGCAAGTAGCCGGAAGGGAACGCAATGAATGTTCTGCCAGGCGACTTCTACGCCCAACCCACGCTCACCGTCGCGCAAAGCCTGATTGGCTGCCACTTGCACCGGGTGGTGCAGCCGCCCGGTTCGTCCTCGCCCATAGAATTGGTAGGCAGGATCACCGAAACGGAAGGCTACCTGGGACTGGTTGACGATGCCGCGCATTCCCACCGTGGCCCCACCCCGCGCACGCAAATCATGTTTGAAGACCCTGGTCGCGCCTACGTGTACCTAATTTACGGGATGTGGTGGTGCATGAACGTGACAACCCAGCCTAAGGGAATCGGTGAGGCCGTCCTCATCCGCGCCGTTGAACCAGTGCGCGGGGAGGAAGTGATGCGGGAAAACCGGGGGCCCGGCAAGCCATTGGCGGACGGCCCAGGAAAACTATGCCAGGCCCTAGAGATTACGGGCGCGGAAAACGGGCTTGCGCTTAACCGCGCGCCACTGTTCATTACTGGGCGGGTGGACACGCCGCGCTGGGAAGCGACACCGCGGATTGGGATTGACTACGCCAGCACCCGCGATGAACTGTGGCGGTTTGTGGAGCAGCGCTAACGCCTCACCGATACGGCGGGGGCAATGCGAGTGCCTTGGAGCTGGTGGGTACACGCTGGGGCACGTCCCCGGGCGTACGCATTGTCCCCAACCCACTCAGAAGAGCTCCCAGGCATACGCATTCCGCCATCACAACCGCGTGAAGTGTGAATCCCGTTAGCCGCCCTGGCCGAACACGATGGTCTGGTGCCCATCGCGGATGACGCGGTCCTGGGCGTGCCAGCGGACAGCGCGGGCTAACACTTGCCGTTCCACGTCGGCTCCGCGGCGGGAAAGCTCAGCCACCGTGTCGGCGTGAGTCACACGCACCGTGTCCTGCTCAATGATTGGCCCCTCATCCAGATCCTCGGTCACATAGTGGCTGGTGGCACCAATGATTTTGACGCCCCGCTCCTTAGCTTTCTTGTACGGGTTCGCCCCAATGAAAGCCGGCAGGAACGAATGGTGAATGTTGATTACCGGCACCCCAACAGCCTCCAGGAACTCTGGAGACAAGATCTGCATGTAGCGGGCCAGCACCACGAAGTCCACGTTCCCTTGCAACAGTTCCAGGATCCGCGCTTCGGCCTCGGACTTGTCTGACCCCGGCTTGGACGGGACGTGGAAGAAGGGAACACCGAAGGAGCGCACGTCTTCCGCGGAGTCCACGTGGTTAGAAATAACCATGGGGATAGTGACAGGCAGCTCACCCCTGCGGTGGCGCCACAGCAAGTCCAACAAGCAATGGTCCTGTTTGGAAGCCAAAATAGCCATTCGTTTTGGCACAGACAGGTCGCGCAGCTCCCAGTCCAAACCGAACGGTTCCAGGGTGGCGGCCGCATCTTCCCGCAGTCCAGGCAGAGCACCAGCCAGGTCCTGCTTATGGAAGACGACGCGTTGGAAAAATTTGCCGTCCCGCTCATCATCCGCGTACTGGTCTAGGGCAATCACGTTCCCACCGTTGCGGGTCACCATGGCCGTAACGGCGGTGACAATCCCCGGACTGTCAGGCCCGTGAACGATGAGCACAGCATGATCATGCAGGGAAGGTTCCATCAGCTTTCCATTTCTCTGTAACGCGGGCTAAACACCCGGTCTGTGGCCGCACCCGTCCGCCCACCAACAACAGTCAGTTGCCCCACTTCGTGTTACTCCTTGTTTTCCCGTCCTGCCAGCCACACGGCGGCAGAGATTAAGACTAGCCCCACAAGTTCGGCAGCTGAGGGGATCTGGCGCAGCATCACTGCTGCCACCAGGGTCGAAGTGGCGGGCAGCAGCGCGGTCAGCAACGCGAAAGTCGCTGCAAGCATGCGCCTGAACGCAAACGCCTCCAATGAGTAGGGTATGCCCGATGACAATAAGCCGACCCCCAGCAGTGCGGCTAGGAGCCCCCCGGAAAAGGGGAACCCAAACGCGTCCCCGTGGAAAAAGGGCAGGTAACCCACGGCGGCCACCAGCAGTCCCACACCCAGGTAAGCCCCCGGCGATCCCGACTTGGCGACGTGTGAGCCCAAAAGGATGTAAGTGGCCCACGCAGCAGCCGCCCCCAGAGCAAACAGGAAGCCGCGCAACTGGGCTGGGTCCGTCAAGTCCAAACCCCAGCCGCCTATGAGCACTACACCCACCAGGGCCAGAAGGGACGCGACACGGACGCGCGCCCCCCGCCCTCGTGCCACCGCAACCGCGACAGGGCCAAGGAACTCAACGGAAACAGTGGTTCCCAGCGGGATAGTTGACATGGCCTCATAAAATAGGGAATTCATCACGGCCAGCGCACCCCCGAATGCGACCGCCATCCCTAGGCGCGCCCAGGTCCACGTCACCTTCCAGGGGCGCCAAATCAGAACCAATGCGACACCGCCGACGGCCAGTCGCCACCAGACCACACCCAGCGGGGTCATCAGCGCGAACAAGGTGATCGCAATGGCTGCACCAACATATTGGGATAAGCCCACTGAAATGAACAGGGCAGGTGCGACCAGACCGCTCAACTGCTTGTCTTCCGCAGCCATCCCCCACCCCGATCCCCGCGTCACCGGCCCCGCGTCACCGGTCCCGCGTTACGGCCCTGACACTACCCGTCCTGAACTCGGTTGCCCCGGCAGTGACCGCTGCCCCACCGACCGACCTACGAGCTTTTGCTGACAGCTTTTCCTGTGGACTTAGCCAGGTGCGGTCGATAGGGTCTAACTGGTTCGACGTAGATCCTACAGAAAGGTAAGCCACGTGAACTTTGATCCCAAACATCCTTCCACTGAAGAAAGCGGAGTCGTTCGCGCTTCGGACGACATGTCCCTGACCATTGGGTCAGACGGTCCGATCCTGCTGCACGACATTGCGCTAGTCCAGAAACTTGCGCGTTTCGACCGGGAACGGGTGCCCGAGCGCAGCCCGCACGCTAAGGGATCTGGTGCTTTCGGTGAGTTCGAGGTTACCCAGGACGTGTCGGCCTACACGAAGGCTGACTTCCTGCAGCCGGGGAAGAAAACCCCGACGCTGACCCGCTTCTCCACAGTCGCAGGTGAGTTGGGCTCCCCCGACACCTGGCGGGACGTGCGCGGCTTCGCCACCAAGTTCTACACGGACGAAGGCAACTTCGACATGGTGGGCAACAACACGCCCACGTTCTTCATCCGTGACGGCATGAAGTTCCCGGACTTCATCCACAGCCAGAAGCGCCTACCTGACTCTGGTCTGCGCAGTGCGAACATGCAGTGGGATTTCTGGACCCTTTCCCCCGAAACCGCTCACCAGGTTGCTTACCTGATGGGTGACCGCGGGCTGCCCCGCAGCTGGCGGACCATGAACGGCTACTCCTCTCACACGTACATGTGGGTGAATGAGGCCGGGGAGAAGTTCTGGGTGAAGTACCACTTCATTTCCGACCAGGGCGTCGAAAACATGACGAACGAGGAAGCAGCGGAGATCGCGGGGACCGACGCGGACTACCACCGCCGGGACCTGTTTGAGGCGATCGAGGCTGGCAACTACCCGTCCTGGACCCTGTCCGTGCAGATCATGCCGTACGAGGACGCGAAAACCTACCGCATCAACCCCTTCGACCTGACGAAGATCTGGCCGCACGCGGACTACCCGCTGCATGAGGTTGGAAAGCTCACGCTGAAGGAGAACCCGGTCAACCACTTTGCCCAGATTGAGCAGGCTGCTTTCAGCCCGTCCAACCTGGTGCCGGGCACCGGCCTGTCCCCCGACAAGATGCTGCTGGCCCGCACGTTCTCTTACCCGGACGCACAACGCAACCGGATCGGGACCAACTACAACCAGCTGCCGGTGAACGCCCCGACCTCTGTCACGAACTCTTATGACAAGGAAGGCGCCATGGAGTACCACCATTCCGGGGACGCCCCCGTGTATGCGCCGAACTCTTACGGCCGCGCCTACCAGGACGAACCCGTAATTGCTACCGACGGCTGGGAGGCTGACGGTGAAATGGTTCGTGCCGCCTACGCTCTGCGCAAGGATGATGACGACTTCAGCCAGGCGGGTGCCCTGGTTCGGGACGTTTTCGACGATGCAGCGCGTGAGCGTCTAGTCGACACCGTGGTGGGGTCACTGTGCGGCGTTGAGGAACCCGTACTGTCCCGCGTGTACGAATACTGGAAGAACATTGATGCCGAGGTCGGGCAGGCAATTGAAGACCAGCACAAAGCCAAGAAGTAACTAAGGCCAACCTGAAAGGGGTGGTGGCCCCGCGGTAATGCGGGGCCACCACCCCTTTTTG
>CAYFVT010000016.1:22892-24964 GCA_964346705.1 uncultured Actinomyces sp.
GGTTTGAACGTCAAGGCAACAGAGTTCAGACAATGCCGCAATCCTGTTGGTGTTTGGGGGGCATCTTTGAACACGTGCCCTAAATGGGAGTCACATGCCGCACACCGGATTTCCGTGCGCGGGTAGCCCAGCAGGTAGTCAACCTGTTCAGTCAGCGCATCCGACTTTGGCTCATAGAAGCTGGGCCAACCGCAGGCGGCGTCAAACTTCGTGTCAGCATCAAACAGTTCAGCGCCGCAGCCCTTGCAGAAGTAGGTCCCAGCCCGATCCTCATCAAGCAGCGCCCCGGTGCCTGCCCGTTCTGTGGCTGCTTGGCGTAACACCTGGAACTCAAACGGTGTTAGACGCTTTTTCCAGTCTTCTTCATTCATGATTGGTCGCCCTCCCTACTCAATTTTGCTTGCTCTTTCGCCCGCTTCTCGCGGTTCTTGATCACGTCTTCCCCCGGCCCGTCGAACATTTTGGCGCGCTTATCTCCATCGGGGCTACCGCCGAATAGGCGTTTACCAGGCCATTTGGGTTCGGACTTCTTCTTGCGGACGCCCTCCGTCAGGTCATCAACTTCAGCTTTATCTGGATCGGTGAAGGCAAGCGACGTGGTTGGGGTCGCCCCGCCGCCCGGTTTCCCTTGGTATTCGGGGGCTGCCAAGGCGGATTCGTCGACCTGCTCCGGTTTCAGCACCGGCTCCAAATAGGTTTTGCCGCTACCCAGGATCCGCTCCTTCGGGACAGCCTGCGGCGCGTGGTCGTTGATCCACGCCACCATGTTTTCCCGCAGGTAGGAACGCAGGTCCCAAGCGTCCGACCAGCTAGCCGCTGAAACCACAACTTTCAGCTCCAAGTAGGGGGCATTCACGTTAACAACTTGCACGCTCCAACTGCGCCCGTCCCACAGGTGGTTTGCTTCAACCAGTCTGCCTACCTCTGCCCGTATTTCAGCGATGGGAGCGGACCAGTCCAGTTCCATAATCGTCCACGCAAGCTGTTTCGCGGCGCGCCTAGTCCAGTTCTCAAACGGTTGTGTCGTGAAGTAGTTGGAGGGCAACAGGATGCGGCGCTCATCCCACGTGCGCAGAACGACGTAAGTGAGGGTGATCTCCTCAATAAGGCTGGGCTGGTCTTCCGTGTCAATCATCACGGTGTCACCCACCCGCAGCGCATCCGTGAAAGCCAGTTGAAGGCCAGCAAACATGTTCCCTAGGCTGCTTTGGGCTGCCATACCAACGACTATGGAAAGCACGCCGGCGGAAGCGAGGACGGACGCCATGGGGGCCCTAGCCGACGGGAAGGTCAGCAACGCTAAAACCACCCCGATCAGTACGATTGCGACCCGAGCAAACCGTTTCAGGATTTGGGCTTGCGTCTTGAACCGCCGAATGTCGCGGCCAGTTGAAACGTCCAATAACACCGCGGGATCGCTAAGCAACCCCAGGTTTGCGTAGGCCAACCAGGATGCGCTTCCTATAACAAGCAGTAGAAGCACGTGCTGCGTTTCCGCGAACCATGTTGGGGGCTCATCCGGCTTCGTCAGTGTCACGCCAAGCCACAGCCCCAAAAACACCGCGGTGACCAGGGCAGGCAGCCACGTTTTTCGCAGTAGGGCTTTTTGTACTGGTGACGTTTTGGCGGCGCGAGCCACCACCAGAATGATGAGCAGACCAGCTGCCAGGCCCCCCAAAGCACCAAGGCCGACGCCTATGCTCAGGCCCATCACGTGCTGTGCTGTCTCAGTTGCTTCTTCGGACCCGTTCATACCCCAACCTAAAAAGTGGCGAATTCGACCTCCTAAACAGGATAGTTGATTTGTGGAAGACCCAGCCGTCAAGTATGCTTTCATTTGCTTCCGAAAACTCGGAGGCGGGCCCCCATCGTCTAGTGGCCTAGGACACCGCCCTTTCACGGCGGCGGCACGGGTTCGAATCCCGTTGGGGGTACTCTTCAGGTTCAATTTGGAACTTGGGGTTGTCTGGGTATACTAGGCAGTTGTGTCAAGCAACGGGAACGGTTTCGTTTCTTGTTTGGCCCCGTAGCGCAGTTGGTTAGCGCGCCGCCCTGTCACGGCGGAGGTCGCG
>CAYFVT010000017.1:0-9016 GCA_964346705.1 uncultured Actinomyces sp.
GAAAGGACTCAAACGTGCTGATTGCACAGCGACCAATCCTGACTGAAGAAGTCATCTCTGATAACCGTTCGCGTTTTGTGTTGGAACCGCTTGAACCTGGTTTCGGCTACACGCTGGGTAACTCCCTGCGCCGCACGCTGCTGTCATCCATCCCGGGTGCGGCCGTGACCTCGATCCGGCTGGATGGGGTGCCCCACGAATTTGAGACCATTGAAGGTGTCAAAGAGGACGTGGCGGAAATCATTCTGAACGTGAAGCAGCTTGTACTGTCCTCCGACCATGATGAGCCGGTTGTCATGTACTTGCATAAGGCTACGGCTGGTGAAGTGTTGGCTTCCGACATTGCGCCGCCGGCAGGGGTGGAAATCCACAACCCTGACCTGCTGATCGCAACGTTGAATGAGCGCGGGAACCTGAACATTGAACTGACTGTGGAACGTGGCCGCGGCTACGTGTCCGCAGCGCAGAACAAGTACTTGGATGACGAATACTCGTCGATCCCGGTGGACTCAATTTACTCTCCCGTTCTGAAGGTCACGTACCGTGTTGAGGCGACCCGTGTTGAGCAGCGGACGGACTTCGACAAACTGATCTTGGATGTGGAGACGAAGCCGTCCATCTCACCTGCCGACGCGGTTGCTTCTGCGGGTAAGACCCTGGTTGAACTGTTCGGCCTGGCCCGTGACCTGAACGTGGAAGCGGAAGGCATTGAGATTGGGACGACCATCACGGATGAAACCCTGGCGGCGGACCTAGACCGGCCGATTGAAGAGCTGGGCTTGCAGTCACGTTCGTACAACGCGCTTCGTCGCCGCGGGATCCTCAAAATTGGGGAACTGGTCGCACACAGTGAGGCTGACCTGCTGGATATTCGTAACTTTGGCACCAAGTCAATTGAGGAAATCAAGGAGGCCCTGGCCGGCCTTGGCATGGTCCTGAAAGATTCGCAGATGCCCGGTGCGGCTGCGGAGGCGGGATCCATTTTCTCTGACCAGCCGAAGGAATAGTGGCCAAGGCTGAGGCCTTGCGCAGTTTAGTAAATCGTTAAATTCAAAGAAATAGTTTGACCAGGAGCAGACATGCCCACTCCAAAAAAGGGACCCCGGCTGGGTGGCAGCCCGAACCACCAGCGGAAGATCCTCGCCAACCTGGCGATCCAGCTGATTGAGAACGGTGAGATCACCACGACCGAGGCGAAAGCGAAAATGCTGCAGCCTTACTTCGAGAAGTTGGTGACCAAAGGTAAGCGGGGCACCATCGCCGACCGCAGGTTGGTTTCCAAGCAGCTCAGTGATTCGTACGCGGTGTACCTGCTGTTTGATGAGGTCGTCCCGGAGATCGACCCGGACCGCGAAGGCGGTTACACTCGGCTGACCAGGATCCAGAACCGGAAGGGCGACAACGCGCCCCAGATGGTGATCCAAATTGTGACGGAGCCGCTGGTGAAGAAGGCAACCGTGCGGGCTGCGGAAGCCCCAGCGAAGAAGGCGGCGCGGGATGCTGCCGACGCTGAGGTCATCGAGGAAGCGGAAGAAATCGTTGACGAAGCCGCTGAAGAGGAACTCGTTGAAGAGCTGGCGGAAGAAGTTCTGAAAGAGGCTGCCGAAGAGGTAGCGACCGAAGAGGAACTGGAAGCCCTAGCCGACAAAGAGTAGTCGCACCAAGTCGGAGCAGGACTAACGCGTAGCCCCCGGAACCAGCCGTGCGCTGGGCCGGGGGTTTTCTGCTGCCGACCCTGGGACAGTGGGGTGGTCCTGGGATAGTGGGGAACCATTTCGGCGGGAAATAGGCGGTATTTGGCACCCGGTGATCCTGTAACCGCCCCATGATTCCAGAATCGATCCTCATGGCTTACCTAAGCGGGGATGCTAGCCGGTGCTGCGCCTGCGCGTCGTCGGAGCGCGGCATAGCTCGGTAGATTGGGGCCATGAAAACTTCCAGGACCCGCGCCAGTGGGGACGCAGACATGGGTGCCCTCACCTTGTGCATTGATTGTGGTGGCGGCGGGATTAAGGCTTCGGTGGTTGACCCGTTTGGCCACCTGGTGGCACCCCCACTGCGCACCCCCACCCCGTACCCGCTTCCCCCGGCACTGCTGGTGAAGACAGCGGCCGATCTTGGGGCGCGGTTGCCGCCCGCGGATCGGGTGACAATGGGAATGCCGGGGATGATCCGCCATGGCCGCGTTATCGCAACCCCGCACTACGTGACCAAGCACGGGCCGCGTTCCAAAGTGGTCCCAGAACTGGTGGAAGAGTGGTCTAACTTTGACATGCGGCGCGCCCTGGAAGGCGCCCTCGACCGGCCCGCCCTGGTGTTGAACGATGCGGAAGTGGCGGGCGCCGGAGTGGTGACCGGCACCGGGCTGGAAATGATTCTGACGCTAGGCACCGGACTGGGAAACGCGGTGTTTGACAATGGGGTGCTGGCACCGCATGCGGAGATCTCCCAGGCCCTAGTCCGGTGGGGAATGACGTATGACGATTACATTGGCGAACACGAACGCCTCCGCCTGGGGGACGGGCACTGGTCCCGGCGTGTCCGCCGGGTGATGGACAGTCTGCGTCCCGTCTACCTGTGGGACCGCCTGTACTTGGGTGGTGGGAACTCCAAACGTCTGGTCACCACCGACCGGAACCCGCTGCCCCCGGAAGTGGTTATAGTCCAAAACGATGCCGGCATTTTTGGTGGCGTTCGCGCTTGGGAGCTGGCTGCTAACGCACAGGGAAGAGGGCGCCCATGACCGCCACTGACACAGTCCGACTGCGGTTTGACCTGTCTTACGACGGGACCCTATTTCATGGTTGGGCCGCCCAACCGGGGTTGCGAACGGTGGAGGGGGAGCTGACGCGCGCCGTGGAAACCATCCTGCGCCAACCTGTCCAGTTCACGGTTGCGGGGCGCACGGACGCGGGCGTGCATGCCCTCAGCCAGGTGGCGCACGTGGATGTGCCGGATCCGGGTCAAAGCAGCGCTTTAGTGAAGCGTGTGAACGGTTTGCTTGCCGCCGGGTATTCCCAGGCTTTAAGGGCCCGCACCCTGCCGGGGGGAGCTAGCACGAAGGGGCAGTCGGACGTCCTCGTCAACAAAATTGCCCGGGTTGATCCTTCTTTCGATGCCCGCTTTTCTGCTTTGTCACGCCGTTACGAGTACCAAATTGCGGGGGCCGGACAGCCGCGCGACCCTCTTACCCGGGGACAAGTGTGGTGGCCGCCGTATGCCGGCATTGACCCACGGGTGATGAACGAGGGCGGCCGCATCCTGCAAGGCGAACACGACTTCCTCTCCTTTTGCCGCCCCCGCCCGGGGGCGACCACGATCCGAACACTGGAACACCTGCGTGTAGCCGACTCCGCCCCGCTGCGGGTGCAAGTGCAGGGGGACGCTTTCTGCCACTCAATGGTCAGGTCCCTGGTTGGCGCCCTGGTGGACGTTGGCAGGGGGGTGCGATCCCTAGAGTGGCTGCAAGCACTGGTGGCTGAACCAAGCCGCGACCATGGGGTGCCCGTTGCCCCCGCCCACGGGCTGACCCTAGTGGGAGTCGACTACCCGGAGCCGCAACAATGGGCACAGCAGGCGGATGCCGCGCGGGTGGTTCGTTGAGGATTCGGGCACACTTGGCGGGGAGCTTTGACCGCCAGCGTGCACGCTGGCTAGGCTGGTCTTTGTTGTGTGGCATTGCGCTCGGGGCTTCTTCCCACTCGCACCGTGCACATCATGAATTTTCACCCGGTTTTTCGGGGACTGTTCGGCCTACACAATGGACTTTTTCGTTGAACAGGGACGCGGGCCTCCCGCTGATGCTTGCCGTCCTAGTTCCATGAGCAAAAGAATTGAAGGCTACATCCGTGCGCACCTATTCACCGAAGCCCGGGGATGCTGACCCACAGTGGTATGTCGTCGACGCGTCTGACGAAGTGCTGGGCCGCCTCTCCGCGCAGGTTGCCACCCTCCTGCGTGGCAAGCACAAGCCAACGTTTGCGCCCCACGCTGACATGGGCGACCACGTCATTGTCATCAACGCCGACAAAGTCGTGTTGACGGGCAACAAGTTGGACCAGAAAATGGCTTACCGCCACTCCGGTTACCCGGGTGGCTTGCGCGCCATTCCGTACCGCAGGCTGATGGAAGAAAGCCCTGAAAAGGCAGTCCACAAGGCAATTGTTGGCATGCTCCCGAACACGAAGCTCGGGCGTGCCCAGGCCAGGAAACTGCGCGTCTACGCGGGGGATACACACCCTCACGTGGCGCAAGAGCCTATTCCGTACCAGATTCACCAGGTTGCCCAGTAGGGCCACCGGCACACACCCTTTTAGGAGAAACGTGGCTGAGACCACCGAAGTTGTAGAGCTGGAAGAAGAGGAAGTCGTCCCCAGCTCGTACACCAGTGAGGCCGAAACAGTGGCCCCTGGTGCTGGAAGCTCCATCATTGCTCCGGGCGTTGGCCTGGGGCGTCGCAAACGCGCCATCGCCCGGGTCCGTCTGGTTCCGGGTACGGGGCAGTGGTCAGTCAACGGCCGCTCGCTGGAAGAATACTTCCCGAACAAACTGCACCAGCAGCTGGTTCGTTCCCCCCTGGTCCTTTTGGGCTTGGACGGCAAGTTTGACATTATTGCCCGCGTGCACGGCGGTGGCCCCTCGGGTCAGGCCGGTGCCATGCGTTTGGGCGTTGCCCGCGCGCTGAATGAGATCGACCGGGAAGCGAACCGTCCGGCACTGAAGAAGGCCGGGTACTTGACCCGGGACTCTCGTGCGGTTGAGCGGAAGAAGGCGGGCCTGAAGAAGGCTCGTAAGGCGCCCCAGTACTCCAAGCGCTAAACAAGTTGTTGCTGCTGCGGCGGTCCCCAGGTTTTGGGGGCCGCCGCAGTTGTTTTAAGTTGGTTTACCCGGCAGTTGGGGGTGAAGAGCGGCGTGTGAAGCCCGTCCAAGTCGATTGCGGGATAACGGGGTAGTTGTGGGATCGTGGGGAGCGTTTTTGGTGGGAAATTGGCGGTTTTCAGTGCCCCGTCATCCCACAACTACCCCGTTATCCCACAATGAGGGGTGCGTTCGCGGTAAGCCTGGCTCGGGTGGCCTTGCGGTACCGGAGTCCAACACTGCTGAGGCGCGGAGTTGCCGGGAAGTAACCGCCAGGGGCCAGTTCTCTCTTGGCCGCCCCGTCCACCTTTGGTGGGGACTGGATGCGGGTAGGCTGAGCTCCACTGGATCCGGAAAAAAGGAATAACTGTATGACGCGGCTTTTTGGCACTGATGGTGTGCGCGGGTTAGCGAACCGGGACATTACTGCCCACCTGGCATTGGCGCTGGGTGAGGCAGCCGCCCGGAAGATAGGGGTCGAACGCAAACCGAACGGGCGCAAGCCGCGGGCCATTATTGGTAGGGACACCCGCATTTCTGGTGAGTTCTTGGACCACGCGATAGCCGCGGGCCTGGCTGCCGCGGGCATGGACGTGATTCGGGTTGGTGTGGTTCCCACCCCCGCGATAGCGCACTTAACGGCGACGGAAGAGGGCGTGGACTTGGGGGTCATGATCTCCGCCTCCCACAATGCGATGCCGGACAACGGCATCAAACTGTTCGCCCACGGCGGGTTTAAGTTAGAGGATGAGGTCGAAAACCGGATTGAAGCCGCCCTCGACGAAGACTGGGACCGCCCCACCGGTTACGGCGTGGGCGAAGTTTGGTATGACGATGATCTGGCGGAGAAAGCCTACATCGCGCACCTAGTCCTGGCTTGCGGTACGAACCTGCGCGGTCTGCGGATTGCGTTGGACTGCGCTAATGGGGCTGCCTCTCACTTAGGGCCAGAAGCGTTGCGGCGTGCGGGCGCTGAGGTGATCGTCATCAACGCTTCCCCTGACGGGCGCAACATCAACGACCATTGTGGTTCCACCCATCCTGAACAGTTGCAGGCGGTCACTAAAGCTTCGGAGGCCGACTTTGGCATCGCATACGACGGAGACGCCGACCGCTGCATTGCGGTTGCTTCCGATGGGGAGTTAATTGATGGCGACCAGCTCATGGGAGCCCTGGCCCGCCAAATGAAGGATGAAGGCAAACTCAAAGACGACACCCTGGTGGTTACCGTCATGTCGAACTTGGGATTGTTGAACGCTATGCGTGACTCCGGGATCCGCACCATTCAAAGCAAGGTGGGGGACCGCTACGTGTTGGAAGCGATGCGGGAGGGCGACTACTCCCTAGGCGGCGAACAGTCTGGGCACCTGATCGCATCGGAGTATTCGACGACGGGGGACGGGGTGCTGACCTCGCTGCTGCTGGCCCGAATGGTGAAGCAGACTGGCCGTAGCCTAAAGGACATTGTGGCGGACATTCCCCGGCTGCCGCAGACACTGGTGAACGTGCCGAACGTGGACCGGGGCGCCCTGGACCATCCGGGTGTTCAGGAGGCCGTGCGGAAAGTAGAACTACTGCTTGGTGACAGTGGGCGCGTGTTGCTGCGCGCTTCCGGCACGGAGCCGTTAGTGCGTGTCATGGTGGAAGCCCCCACCCAGCATCAGGCGGAAGGAATGGCGGAGATCATCGCTCAAGCCGTGCGGGACAACCTGGCCCTGGACTAGGGGGCGCTGCGCCCGTCAGATTTTGCGGACGTAAATGTCTTGCACCAAATGGTCGGCGCCTTTACGCAGGATGAGGGTGGCGCGGGGGCGGGTGGGCGCAATGTTCTTCTCTAGGTTTGGCAGGTTGATCCCATGCCACAGGCCCAGAGCCGTGTCGCGCGCTTCCTGGTCTGACAGCCCCGCGTAGTTGTGGAAGAAACTGTTCGGGTCGGCGAACGCTGTTTCCCGTAGTTGCAGGAAGCGGGACACGTACCAGCGTTCAATGTCGTGTGGGTCCCCATCCACGTAGAGGCGGAAATCGAAGTAGTCGGACAGGGCCACGCCCGGTTCGTCGTGTCCGGTGCGGGCGGGCTGCAGCACGTTCAGTCCCTCAACGATCAGAATGTCCGGGTGGTTAACGATGATCTGTTCGCCCTCCACCACGTCATAGGTGACGTGCGAGTACACGGGGACCGTCACGTTGCTTTGCCCGGCTTTCACTTGCGCCACGAAGTCGATTAGGGCGGCGCGGTCGTATGATTCGGGGAAACCTTTGCGGCCCATCAGCCCCCGCTTTTTCAGTTCCGCGTTTGGCAGCAGGAACCCGTCCGTGGTCACCAGGTCAACGCGGGGGGTGCGTTCCCACCGGGAGAGTAGCAGTTGCAGCAGCCGGGCGGAGGTTGACTTACCCACGGCCACGGAACCGGCGATCCCAATCACGAAGGGGGTTGGGGGCCGGTACGGCTCATGCAGCAGAGCGCGCCGGCTGGCACCGATTCTGCGCGCCCCATCCACGTACACCTGCAGCAGCGCGGACAGTGGACGGTAGATGGCATCCACTTCCGCCAAAGTTATTGGGTCCCCAAGGGAAGCGATCTGCCTAATGTCTGCCTTGGTCAGGGGCAGGGGGGTTTGGGAGGCCAGCTCCGCCCATTGGCGCGCCGTGAAATGTTCAAACGGGCTGGGCCGCAGCGTCTCGGTTTGCCCGCGTTCGGGCAGGGCATCAACTTGGAACACGCTTGGATTATCCCCCATCACGGGGTGGGGCGGGCGTGGTTGCTCGCCGGGTTAGGCTGGGTGGGTGATTAAAGTGGACCAGGCCCTGAGGCTGCTGATTCCAACGCGGCGCGATGATAAGTATTCGCGCGGCGTAGTGCAGTTGGCGACGGGCTCACAAACATATCCGGGTGCGGGCGTGCTCGGCGTGCTGGGCGCGTTCGGGGCGGGTGCTGGCCTAGTCCGGTTCGCCGCCGACAGTCGCCGCAGCGAAATCATGGTGGATCAGATTCCCGAGGTCGTCCGCGGTCAAGGCCGCTTCCACTCCGCCGTCATAGGCAGTGGTTGGGATGAGGGGCAACGGGAACTGGCCCGCCAGGTTGTGGCCCGCGCCCGGAACTACGGGGCACCGCTGATTGTGGATGCGGGCGCCATCCCCCTCACTGACCTGTGGGACAACGAAGGCACGCCCGTGGTGATCACCCCGCACCAGGGGGAAGCCGCTGCTCTGATAGCCCAACTGAACCCAGGTCACCCGCTGGCAACCCGGGTGGCGGTGACGCAGCAGCCAGAAGCGGCAGCCGAACTTTTGGCCGCCACTTCCCACAGGTTCGTGGTCCTGAAAGGCCCCAGCACCTACCTGGCGCATGAAGGTCAGGTCCTGTTCTCATACGGGGCCGCAAGCGCTTGGGGTGCTACGGCTGGGGCGGGGGACGTGCTGGCCGGGGTTTTGGGGGCGGTGGTGGCCCGCGCGGTTGCGCGGGAGGAGGCGCTGGCGGCTCCTCTGGCTGCCGGGATTTCCCTGCACGGCCGGGCAGCTTCCATTGCTGCGGGTGTGGTTGGCCGGGACGGGCGCACTCTGCCGGGGCCGGGACGGCCGGTTACGGCCTCACAAATTGCTGCGAGCCTGCCGGACGCGTTCGCCTCATTCTTTGCCAGCCCCAGTGGCATGCCGCTTGCGGGCGCGGATGATCGTCCTCTGACTACCTAGGGAGGGTCTGAACCGTGGACTATGCGATCGCTTTGCTGCCGGCCGTACTGCTCGGCTTTTCTGGCGTGCTGGTCATGCTGTTTGGGGAGGACACGCGCCAGCGAATCGTGGGTCAACTGGGCGGCGGCTTCATTGTGGCCACCACTTTGGCGGTGGTGCTCGGCTACAACTTGAGTGCCCGCGACACGGCGCTCGCGTTTGGTTCCGGCCTTCTTATTGGTGTTGGCAACGTGTTCATGTTGCGGGCGTTTCGCACGCTTGGCGTGTCGCGGGCGATGCCGATTTTGACGGCGGGGCAGCTCGCCCTCGTCTCCCTGGTCGGCATTGTCGCTTTTGGGGAGTGGGTGGGCACGCCGGCCCTGCCTGTTGGGCTGCTTGGCTTGGCGGCCGTGATTGTGGGCGTGTTTTTCACGTCGTGGACTGAGGGCGGCGGTGCGAACGCGGGGACACTGAACTGGCGCCGCGGGCT
>CAYFVT010000017.1:9116-19278 GCA_964346705.1 uncultured Actinomyces sp.
CGTGGACTGAGGGCGGCGGTGCGAACGCGGGGACACTGAACTGGCGCCGCGGGCTGATAGAACTGACGATTGCCACCCTGTCACTGTCCGCGTTTGCTGTGTCCATGCGCTGGTTCTCCATTGACCCGCTGGAGGGGTTCCTGCCCCAGTCGTGGGGGTTCCTGCTGGTTGCCCTAATTTTGACGGCGCCCCGGTTCACGCCGGAATGCGGGCGGAAGGACACGCGCTGGCGGTGGGGGACTGTGAAAGCGCTGGTTGCCGGGGTCATGTGGGGGTCCGGCGTTGTTCTGATGCAATATTCGCAACTGCTGGTGGGGGTGGCGGTTGGGTTCACGTTCTCCCAATTAGGCGTCATCATCTCCACGTTTGGGGGGATCGTGATCTTGGGGGAGCACCGGACGAAGAAGGAAATGGTTGCCGTTGTTGCCGGCGTGGTGCTGCTGGTGGTGGGTGGAGTGCTGCTTGGTGTCGCCAAGGCAATAGACGTCCCGTAGCGGTGCAATAATGTTCTTTGTGAAACCAGTTGAAACCAGTTTTTATCCGGCAGTTATCGACGTCGATTTGGACGCGGTGGTCCACAACTATGAGCGCATGACGGAATACGCGCAGCCCAGCAACGTGATGGCAATCGTCAAGGCGGACGGTTACGGTTACGGGCGCGATGAGGTGGCGCTTGCCTTGTGGCAGCGGGGCGCACGCTGGTTCGGGGTGGCGCGGGTCCCGGAAGCGGTGTCTTTGCGTGAGGACTTCGTGGCCAGTGATATTCCTTCTGATCAGGCGCGGATTTTGACGTGGATGGACGGGCCGGATTCGGACTGGGTGGCAGCCTTAGACGCGGATTTGGATGTGTCGGTCGGCTCCGCGGACCAGTTGCGCGGCGTTGTTTCCGGGGTGCGGAAGTTGAGGGACGAGGGCGTCTTCACAGATCCTGCACGCATCCACCTCAAAGTTGATACCGGCATGTCCCGCGGCGGCGTGCGTCTGGAGGAGCTCCCCGAACTGGCCCAGCAGGTTTTGGCAGCGGAGGAAGCGGGCGAAGTGACCCTGGTTGGACTCTGGTCACATTTAGCGCAGGCAGACGACCCCGAAGGCCCCGGCGCGGCGGCCACCCGGGAGCAGGTGAACAAGTTTATTAGGGCGGAAGAAATCTTGAGCCAGGCCGGCCTCGTCCCCCAAATCAGGCACCTGGCTGCCACGGCGGGAACAATCTGGTTCCCCGAAACCCACTTGGACCTAGTCCGGGTCGGGCTGGGCTTATACGGGTACTCCCCGAACCCGCAGGTGGCGACCTCAGCGGAATTGGGACTGCGCCCGGTGGGGGCTTACCGCACCAAGATCACCCAAGTGAAGCTGTTGCAGGCGGGGGACAGCGTTTCTTACGGGGGCACCTGGCAGACGGATTCACCTAGGTGGGTTGGCCTACTGCCCATTGGTTACGCGGATGGTGTTACCCGGGCCCTATCGAACCAGGCGAAGTTCGCCGTGCAAACCGAGGGGGTTATTGGTGAGGTTCCCGTTGCCGGGCGCGTCTGCATGGATCAGACGGTGCTGGACTTGGGAACTGGCGACCAGCCGACAGCTCAAGTGGGGGACGTGGTCACCCTGTTCGGGGACCCGGAGGCCGGGGAACCATCGGTTGACGATTGGGCGGAAGCGGCAGGCACCATCAACTACGAAGTCGTCGCACGCGTTCCCGCACACTTGGAGCGGCGCTACCACCAGGAAAGCACCCAGTGACGTTCACGTTTACCACCAGCTCCGCTGAACAGACGCGCGACGCCGGGCAACTGCTGGCAAGCCTGCTTCAAGCCGGCGACCTGATTGTTTTAGCCGGCGACCTGGGGGCCGGGAAAACCACGTTCACCCAAGGGGTTGGGGCCGGGCTGGGGGTGCAGGGGCGCGTTACTTCACCGACCTACATTGTTGCCCGCACCCACGATGCTGGCGCGGCAAACCTGGCCCTGACCCACGTGGACGCTTACCGGCTTGAGGACGACCTGGACCTGGAAACCATCGACCTGGAAGCCAGCATGGGGGACGGCGTGACCCTGGTCGAATGGGGGCAAGGCAAAGTGGAGCACCTGCAGCCAAGCCGCCTGCAGGTGGCTTTAGCGTTTTCGGAGGACGAGGACGCGCGCTCACTGACGTTCACCCCCACCGGTCCCGACTGGCAGAGGCGCATTGAACAGTTCGCGGAAATGTGGGGCCAGCAATGATCTCCCTGTGCATTGACACGTCGGGGGCGCCCGCGGTTGCCGTTGTCCGCGACGGGAAAACAATCGGCGCAGCCCGGGATAACAATCCGCGCCGGCACGCTGAAGAACTAGGCAACCTGGTGCGGACAGCCCTGGACCAGGCGGGCTTCGCGGGACTTGCGCTTGCGGACATTCCCCTGGACCGGATTTGCGTGGGGCGGGGGCCCGGATCGTTCACTGCCCTCAGGGCGGGCCTAATTTTCGCAGCAACCCTGGGGGACGTGTTGGGCGTGCCCGTGTACGGGGTTGGCTCCCTGGAAGCGCTCGGCTGGCAGGCCCTGGCGGATAATCCGGACAGCACCGTCCTAGTGGTTACGGACGCGCGGAGGCGTGAAGTGTTTTTCGCGTCCTACCGGCTGGGGCAGGGTGGCAACCTGATTCAAGTGCTTTCCCCCCAAGTTGGGCCCCTAACCGAAACGGAAGAATGGGCTCAAAAAATGACACCAGACGTGCTGTGGGTGGGGGACGGAGCCCCGCAGGCGGAGGAAATAGGAATCGACCCGGTCGCCCTCGAACAAGTTGTTTCACTCTCGTTGCGGGCGGACCCGGACGCCGACCTGCCTGCCACCCCTCTCTATTTGCGGCAACCGGACGTGAACCTGCCCTCCGCAAACCAGTCCGGGAAGCAGTAAAACGTGCAGGAAGTAGTTCTGCGTCCCCTAGGCCCGGGGGACGTGGATGCGGTGGTGCTCATCGAAGAGGCGGCGTTCCCGGGGGAAGCCTGGCCGGTTGCGGTACTTGCCGGTGAGCTTGGCGGCCGTTGGGGCACCTACCTGGGCGCGTTCGCAGGTGAAACGCTTGTTGGCTACGGCGGGATCAAAGGGGACCGGGAAGCGGATTTGATGACGTTGGCCGTCCTGCCCCAGTGGCGGGGGCGCGGCGTTGGGGGCGCCCTGGTCGACGCGTTAATAGAGGCAGCCCGTGAGCGGGGCATGCGAGCAATCTTCCTTGAAGTGCGGGCCAGCAACCAGGCGGCGCGCGCCCTCTACGGCTCTCGCGGTTTCACGGATCTACGCGTTGTTCCCGACTACTACCGGAACCCGGTGGAGGACGCCGTCACGATGCGCAGGGGACTGTAGGGCCCCGTTTGTTGGTCCAGTCAGCTTTCCCTAAGGCCTATGTTTCTTAATCCCACCAAATATGGGTTTTCGACCCGGTCCCATCCGCAGGTTTTGGGTCGAGAACAACAATCGCAAGACCCCGCGTTTGCCCAATGATTGCAACGGTAAGGTGAGCTCGATCTCGCCCTCGCTCATGTCCACCAGTGCAAAACCGCTACGGGAGGCGCCTATCTGGATACGGTTTAACCATGGCCACAACATCAGTCTCAACAAGAAGACGGCGCGCTTGGACCACTAATGTCTTCGTCAAGCAACTAATGGCGCTTAGCGGGCTGTTCTTCATCGTATTCTTGCTTTTCCATTCCTATGGGAACCTGAAGATGTTCCTGGGCCCCGAAGCGTACAACGGTTACGCTGAGTGGCTTAAGTTTGACGCCTTCTACCCCATATTCCCCCACGGTGGTTTCATCTGGGTATTCCGTTTCATTATGCTGGCGTTCATCCTGGTGCACATTTTCGCAGCGTTCCATGTGTGGGCCCAGTCCCGCAGGGCGCGGCAGCACCGGTATGAGGTGAAGAAAATGGTTGTGGAGGCTTACGCCGCCAGGACCATGCGGTTCACCGGTGTGGCACTGATCTTCTTCATCACGTTCCACATTCTGAACTTCACAACCGCCACCATCGAAACCGGTTTCACTGCAGCTGACTTGCCGTACACGCGGATGGTTGACACGTTCCAGAACCCCGTGTGGTTCGTCGTGTACCTCGTCTTCATGGCGCTAGTAACCGCACACGTGGGCCACGGTTTCTGGTCCGCCTTCCAAACGATGGGTTGGGTGCGGAAAGACACATTCAACTTCATGCTGTGGCTGTCGGGGATCATTGCGGCCGTCATCTTCGTGATGTTCATGCTGCCCCCGCTGTTCATCGTGACCCACGTGATTGTTTAGGAGCGGTGGAAGAAAGAATGACTGCTAAAGATAAAGACAAAGACTTGATCTTCGGGCTCTACAGTGTGGGCCCGGAAATTGAGGACCATAAGGCCCCGCGGAATGTTCCACTGTCGAAGGTGTGGGAGACGCGGAAAAACGAAGTGAAGCTGGTCAACCCAGCTAACAGGCGCAAGCTCAACATCATTGTTGTTGGAACTGGCCTGGCTGGCGCTGCCGCGGCCGCATCACTGGGGGAGCAGGGCTACAACGTTGACTCCTTCTTCTACCAGGACTCAGCCCGCCGCGCGCACTCAATCGCCGCCCAGGGTGGCATCAACGCGGCGAAGGACTACAAGAACGACAACGACTCCGTCTACCGACTGTTCTACGACACCGTCAAAGGTGGGGACTACAGGGCGCGCGAAACAAACGTTTACCGCCTGGCTGAAGTTTCGGTCAACATCATTGACCAGTGCGTCGCCCAGGGTGTTCCCTTCGCGCGTGATTACGGCGGTTACTTGGATACCCGCTCATTCGGAGGTGTTCAGGTAGAGAGGACGTTCTACGCCCGCGGTCAAACCGGCCAGCAGCTGCTGATTGGCGCCTACCAGGCCCTGCAACGTCAGGTCGCTAAGGGGACGGTCACGCAGCATTCCCGCCACGAAATGGTGGAGCTAATCCTGGTTGACGGCCGCGCCCGCGGCATTGTGGCCCGCAACATGGTGACGGGTGAGGTCGAAAGCTACCTTGCCGACGCCGTTGTCATCGCTTCCGGCGGTTACGGCAACGTGTTCTTCCTGTCCACCAACGCAATGGGCTGTAACGCGACCGCCATTTGGCGTGCTTACCGCAAGGGCGCTTACTTCGGGAACCCGTCCTACACGCAGATTCACCCCACCTGTATTCCGCAGTCGGGTGAGCAGCAGTCGAAACTGACCTTGATGTCGGAATCCCTGCGTAACGACGGGCGCATCTGGGTGCCAAAAAACGCGGAGGACGCGGACAAGGACCCCAGGGACATTCCGGAAGAAGACCGCGACTACTACCTGGAACGCATCTACCCCGCATTCGGTAACTTGGTTCCGCGTGACATTGCGTCCCGCCAAGCCAAGAACATGTGTGACGCTGGTTTGGGTGTGGGACATGAGGTCGACGGGGAACGCCGCGGCGTTTACCTGGACTTCGCGGACGCCATTGACCGCTTGGGTCAGGCCAATGTTTCCGCCAAGTACGGGAACCTGTTCGACATGTACGAACGGATCACGGGCGAAAACCCGTATGAAGTTCCCATGCGCATCTACCCGGCAGTGCACTACACGATGGGCGGCCTGTGGGTTGACTACGACCTGGAATCCAACATTCCGGGCCTGTACGTGGGGGGTGAAGCAAACTTCTCCGACCACGGTGCCAACCGTCTTGGCGCCTCAGCGCTGATGCAGGGCCTGGCAGACGGCTACTTCGTGCTGCCGGACACCATGTGTAACTACTTGGCGGACGCCAGCAGCCTGGAGAAGATCGACCAGAACCATCCGGAGGTCGTAGAAGCCAGGGAAGCCGCTCAGAAGCGGATTGACACGCTGATGAGCATCGACGGAAACCGTTCTGCTGATTCCTTCCACAAGGAGCTGGGCAACATTATGTGGGAATACTGCGGGATGAGCCGCAGCCACGACGGGTTGCTACACGCCATCGACCTGCTGCGCGACCTGCGGAAAGAGTTCTGGCAGAACGTGCGCGTCCCCGGCAAGACCGTGGGCCAAATGAACCAGTCCCTGGAGAAGGCCGGCCGCGTCGCGGACTTCCTGGAACTGGGTGAACTGATGTGTATTGATGCCCTGAATCGCGAGGAATCCTGCGGCGGCCACTTCCGCGTTGAATCACAAACGCCGGAAGGGGAAGCCCTGCGCAACGATGAGGACTTCCTCTACGTTTCCGCTTGGGAATGGACTGGCGAAGACAACCCGCCAATCCTGCACCAAGAAAAACTGGTCTACAAGGACATAGAACTGAAGCAGCGGAGTTACAAGTGAACCTGAAACTAAGAATTTGGCGCCAAGCTAATCCCGAAGAAAAAGGCGGGATGGTTGAGTACGAGGTTCGCGGGGTATCTGAGGACTCCTCCTTCCTAGAAATGTTGGACGTCCTCAACGAAGAACTGTTCACCCGGGGTGAGGAACCCGTCGCGTTCGACGCGGACTGCCGTGAAGGCATTTGCGGGCAGTGTGGCATCGTCATTGACGGTATTGCTCACGGTCCCGAACAGACGACAACCTGCCAGTTACACATGCGTTCCTTCCAGGATGGCGACACGATCACGATCGAACCGTGGAGGGCTGAAGCCTTCCCGCTCATTCAGGACCTTGTCGTCAACCGGAGTGCGTTCGACAGGATCATTCAGGCGGGGGGCTACATTTCCGTGAACACTGGGGCCGCTCCCGCTGCGGAAGCGACCCTGGTGCCGAAAGAGAATGCGGACCGCGCGTTTGAGGCGGCCGCCTGCATTGGGTGTGGTGCTTGCGTGGCTGCCTGCCCGAACGCGTCGGCCATGCTGTTCACGTCCGCGAAGGTCACCCACCTGGGTCTGCTGCCGCAAGGCCAGCCGGAGAACCTGAGCCGTGTCGTGAACATGATGAACCAGATGGATGCGGAAGGGTTCGGCGGGTGCACCAACATTGGTGAATGCTCCGCTGTCTGCCCGAAGGAGATCCCGCTAGACGTGATCACCATGCTCAACCGGCAGATGGCGAAAGCCACCTTCGCCGGTAAGTAAATGTAAACCGAGCAAATAGGGGGCCAATCCGGATGCGGGTTGGCCCCCTTAGCTTTGCCCAGAGCGCGCCGGTTTGAGGCGGCTGTCGGGCAACCTCGTCCTAGGCCACCTCGGTTCTGGGATCATCGGTTTGACATCGTCGGTTGTGGGATCGCGGGGAAGTTCTCGGATTGCCGGGAATGAAAAGCCGCGGTTTTCGAAGGTTTGCGCTACCCCGTGATCCCCCGTCTTCCCGGTTATCCCAGAACCGCATGCTATCGACCTGTTTGGGGCCGGAATGTGCTGGCTCCTGAACCATAGCCGTCGCAAGGGCTGGATCGGGGAACGTCGCTGGCGTATGGAATCGCACGCCACGTGTCGTGGGCAATTCGCGCCGCCGATCCGACTCTCATGCCCCGATGCGCCCCTCGCCGGGCCAAACCTCGGGAAGGCGCGGCCCCAGAGGCTTGCCCGGCCTGGGCAGCAGAAAGCCCGCGGGGTTCCCCTGGATACTGGGACGCCTCGCGGGCAGTGTGCTGGGGGCAAGCCCCGAACTGTTTACGAGAGGCGGCTAGGAGTCCTGCTCCTTCGAAGCATCGGAATCGGTTTCGGGGGCCTGATCGCCCTCGTCCCCTAATTCACCTGGATCCAGGCTGGTCGCGTCAATGTACCACTCAGTCAGGGACGGGTCGTCAGAGTCAATGTTGGCGCCCGCACCCTTGTTGTGCGCGGACATGGACGTGCCGAACACGAAGTCGTCGCCGTGGGCGCGAATCCCTTCCCGCACGCCCTCTTGAATTGCCGCAGTCGCGTACTGGCGGCGCAGCATGGCCGGGTCCCGTTTCAGTTCCTTCCACCACGCGACCATGATCCCAATCATGACGAACGCGAAGGGAAGTGAGGACACAACCATGATTGATTGCAGCCCCGTCAGTGCGTCGTGACCACCAGCGATCAGTAGTGAGGCGGCCACCAAGCCCAGCAGGGTGCCCCACAGGATTGTCGCCCACCGGCTGGGGTTAGGCTTGCCTTGCTGACTCATGGAACCCATGACCAGCGACGCGGAGTCCGCTGAAGTGACGAAGAAAACCGTAATAGAAATGAGGACGATAATCGTGGTCACAATGCTGAGCGGCAGGTTTTCCAGGACAGCGAACAGGACGCCTTCACTGGACCCGACGCCGCTGATACCCATCCCTTCGCGTTCCATCCACATCGCGGTGCCCCCGAACAGTCCGAACCAGGTGAAGGTGACCAGGGAAGGAACAATGACAACGACCGTAACGAACTCACGCAGTGTACGGCCGCGGGAGATTTTCGCAATGAACAGGCCCACGAACGGTGCCCAAGACACCCACCAAGCCCAGTAGTACGTGGTCCAAGCGCCCATGAACGCAGCTGTTTCTGGGCCCTGGTTCGGGTTCCGGACCAGCATGGTTCCCAGTTCGACTACGAATTCGATTAGTGAGGCCGGGATCAGGTTCAACAGGTACGCAGTCGGGCCAGCCAGGAACACGAAGAGGGCCAGCAGGCCCGCCAGAATCATGTTCGTGTTGGAAAGGATGCGGATTCCCCGGGTCACGCCGGAAACGGCGGACAAGATGAATAGTGCGGATAACACGGCGATGGCGCCAATAATGAACCCGTTGCCCAGGGGGCCAAGGCCCGTCACGATTTCCACGCCCTGCGCGATTTGCAGTGCCCCAATGCCAAGGGAGATCGCGGTACCGAACAGGGTGACAATAATGGCGAACGTGTCAATGACGGAACCAAAAACACCGTCCGTCTTCGGGCCCAAAAGTGGGGTGAACAGTTTGGAGATCAGGGGTGCCCGCCCGCGGCGGTAAGCCGCGTAAGCAATGGAACCACCAACCAGAGCGTAAAACGACCAGGCGATAGGTCCCCAGTGCAGGTAAGTCTGGGCCAGGGCTTCCAGCGCGGCGTTCTCAGAGCCCGGTGGGCCGCCGAAACCGCTGGGTGGGTCCAGGAAGTAAGTGAGCGGCTCATACGGCCCATAGAACAATAGGCCAATGCCGATCCCCGCCGAGAACATCATGGCAACCCAAGAAATGGTGGAGAACTCAGGCTTCTCATCATCCGAACCGAGGCGAACTTCTCCGGTCTTTCCGTAGCCAAGGATCATCATGTAAGCGAAAACAGCAATCGCGAGGATAGTGAACATCCAACCGAAGTTAGTGGTCACCCACCCCAGGGCGGCCGTACCCGCAGCGACGATCCCTGTCGGTGCAATAATGGCCCACGCAACCACGCCCAGGATGAGCAGGGCGGCGATGGCGAAAACAACCCGGTCCGTACGGAATTTGCGGTGCGTGTCGTCAACACTGATCCCCGGAATCAGGGCCGGGTGAACCAGGTCTGGTCGATTAACTTCCCAGAAAACGCGTTCTACGCGTGTCCGCTGGGTCCGTTCTTTACGTGCTCTGCGGGGTTTTTTGCCCCCGCTTTGGCCAGATTCCTGTACTACGTTGCTCAATTGTCTTCCTAACACAGTTCCAGTCCAGCCTAACGAATCCAGCGTGGGCTTGGGCGGGAGGGCGGAAATAAGCCAAAAAGCGCGCCAAAAACGTGCGCTTCAGGGGGCGGGTAGGCTTCCAGGTGTGAACAACGTACCTGTGGTGCTCGGCATTGAATCGACCTGTGATGAGACCGGCGTGGCTTTAGCCCGCGGGGATGACCTGCTGGTGGATGTCACCGCGACATCTATGCCTGAATACGCGCGTTTCGGGGGGATAGTCCCCGAAATAGCGTCGCGGGCGCACCTGGAAAGTTTCCTGCCCACCATGCGGTCCGCGTTGGACGAGGGCGGGTTGACTCTGGACGACGTGGACGCCATCGCAGTTGCCGCTGGTCCGGGCCTTGTGGGTTCTCTCACGGTCGGCATTTCTGCGGCCAAAAGTTTGGCGTTGGGACTGGAAAAACCCCTGTACGGGGTGAACCACGTGCTGGGCCACTTGGCTGTAGACATCTTCGAAAATGGCCCACTGCCGGACCGTTTCATTGGTTTGGCGGCCTCCGGTGGGCACAGCAACCTGCTGTTGGTCGAAAACCTGGCAACCAGCGTCACAGAGCTGGGGGGCACGCTAGACGATGCAGCGGGGGAAGCGTTCGACAAGGTTGGCCGCCAACTTGGTTTGCCTTACCCGG
>CAYFVT010000017.1:19378-21255 GCA_964346705.1 uncultured Actinomyces sp.
GCAGCGGGGGAAGCGTTCGACAAGGTTGGCCGCCAACTTGGTTTGCCTTACCCGGGTGGTCCGCACGTCGACAGGTTGGCGCAGCAAGGCGACCGGAAGACGGTCCGGTTTCCCCGCGGCCTTGCTGGGGGCAAGGATAAGGAGAAGTACAGGTACGACTTCTCATTCTCCGGCCTGAAGACCGCTGTGGGGCGCTACTTAGAACAACACCCAGAGGTGCCCGTGGCTGATGTGGCCGCAGGGTTCTCCGAATCAGTCAACGACTCCCTGACCGCTAAAGCAGTCCGGGCGGCCCTGGATCACGACTGCGACACCATTATTGTTGGTGGGGGTTTCGCCGCTAATTCGCGTTTGCGGGAACTGCTTGGCCAGCGGGCCGCCTCCCGGGGCCTTCAGGTGCGGATTCCCCCAATGCGGCTGTGCACGGACAACGGGGCGCAAATCGCGGCCCTCGGCAGCCTGCTGGTACGGGCGGGCTTGCCGCCCTCACCCGCCGACTTTGGCCCCAAGTCAAACATGAGCCTGACACAGAGCTACCTGGCGCCCGGCCTCTAAACCCCAGTAACTAAACGCGGCGGCCGGCGCCGGAGTGTTTGCCCCCATCAATTTCGCGGATCTCCATGAACGCTTGCGGGGCCAGGGGAGAGTCGGCACCCATCTCAGCGCGCATCAATTCCACCACCGCATCCAAAGCGCAGGCGGGGTTAGCGGCAGCCACCGCCCGCTGACGCTGGTAAGAAGCGCCGTAGGTTAGGATCTGCTTCACCTTCTCCAGGCCCGATGAACAACCCAGGCGCGCGGCGGTGGGGGCCAGTTCCTCCAGCATTTCCTCCACGCTTTCGCGGACGCGCTGCTGGCGGCCGTCCTCGTCCACTATCAACACGGCGTCCATCCCGTAACGGGCGGAACGCCACTTGTTCTCATCAATGAACCACTGCGGCAAGATCGGCAGGCGCTCCCCGGCGTCCAACATGGTCGAATAATGTTCGACCAGGCAGTGGGACAGGCAGGCCATGGCCTCGACCTCGGAAATATTCGTGTTCGCATCGAAAATGCGGACCTCCACAGTGCCGTGCCGGATGGAAGGGCGAACGTCCCACCGCAGTTCATCAAAACTGGAGATCACCCCAGTGCGGGTCATGCCTTCGTAGTAGCGTTCCAGCTCATCCCACGTGTGGAACTGGGGCGGCATCCCCGCGGTTGGTAGCTGCTGGAAAATCATTGCCCTATTAGAGGCATACTTCGTGTCCTCACCCGCCCAATAGGGGGAGGAAGCGCTGAGCGCCTGCAGCTGGCCCGCGCGGGTCACCACCGCGTTCACAATGGGAAGCACCTTGTCCCGGTCTTCCACGCCCACGTGAACGTGAACGCCGTACAGCAGCATTTGTCGCCCCCAATACTGGGTGCGTTCCACCAGGTCCTGGTACCGCTTCGAGTCAGTTACCCGCTGATAGCGGGGTTTAGCGAACGGGTGCGTGCCCGCGGTTGCCAGGTCGATCCGCAAATCGTCGGTAATGGGCCGAATCAGGCCGACCGATTCACGCAGATCACCCAGGGCCTCCGCGACGCTGCTGCGCGCTTTCGATGTCACTTCGACCGTGTTGAGCAGCATCTCCCGATGCACCAAAGGCTGCAGGCCAGGGTTTTCCCATGCCCGCTCAATGACCGTGTCCGCCACCTGGCGCAAGTCGTTTGAGTCCTTGTCCACCAGTTGTAGTTCCCATTCCACCCCAACGGATGATCTGGGCGAATCTTTAAATTCGAGCGTCACAGGGACCACCTCCGCGTCAGGCGAACGCCCTTGAAATTGGGCTTTGCTTGTGACGATCCTCGCATGAACAGGGCTTCTTTTATAGGGGAGCCCCCGTTTTGGACTC
>CAYFVT010000017.1:21355-23958 GCA_964346705.1 uncultured Actinomyces sp.
TTCTGGCACTCGGCTTGTGTGAGTGCCAGGATCCACTTAGACTAGGCAGGTGGTCCGGAGGGGTTCGGACCGGTTCACGTCCCCGCCGAAGTATCGGCCAATGTTTCACCCGCAGTTCTGGCACCGCGACGACAGGACAGGCAGTGTGAATGTTGAGGGCGTGGGCTTAACAAAGTACTTTACTCGGAAGAAAGGAAGTGGCTCGTGTCGGTCACTATTTCGCCACTTGAAGATCGGGTTGCAATCCAGTCCGTTGAAAAAGAGCAGACCACGTCCTCGGGCCTGGTCATTCCTGACAATGCGCAGGAAAAACCGCACCAGGGCAAGGTTGTTGCAGTGGGCCCCGGCCGTGTTGCTGACTCCGGTGAGCGGATCGCCATGGATGTCGCCGTGGGTGACACCGTGTTCTACAGCCGTTACGGCGGGGAAGAGCTGAAGGTAGGGGAAGAAACCTTCCTGATCCTGCCGGCCAGGGACATTCTGGCGAAGCTCAACTAACTGAACTTCAATTAGGGCCGGCAACCGGGGCAAGCGCGCCTGGTTGCCGGCCTTTTTGTTGCCCGCTTCTTCCTGCGGGGCCCCTCGTCCTCGGGCAGGCCAGCCTTTGGGATAATGGGGTAGTTGTGGGATCACGGGGTAGCAAAAATCCCCGAAAACCCCCGACTTTCGTTCCCCACGATCCCACAACTACCCCGCGATCCCACAACCGAACATCACCGGCTGCTCCTGCGCTGCCGGGCTGGTCGATGCGGGAGCTCTGGAGCTGTTACGCCCGCCCCTCACGCCCACTGGCTGAGTTTGCCCAGGAACCGCGTCAGTTCCGGGCTGCCAGGTTCGTTGAAAATCTGTTCCGAGGCGCCGTATTCGGCGATGTGTCCGTCATACAGGAACGCCACCTTGTCACACGCTTTGCGCGCGAACCCCATTTCGTGGGTGACGATCATGAACCGCGTGTCCTGCCGGCGCAGGTCATCAATCAGGTCCAGGACTTCGGCGGTGTATTCGGGGTCCAGGGCGGAGGTTGGCTCATCCAACAACAGCAAACGCGGCCTGGGGGCGATGGCCCGGCCGATTGCAACCCGCTGCCTTTCCCCGCCGGACAGGTGGGACGGATGCTTGTCTGCAGCCCCTTCCAGACCGAAGCGGCGGAGCAGGTCGGCGGCCGTGTCGCGCGCCTCGTCCTCGCCCACCCCATGAACCGCATGCAGGGGGAGCGCAATGTTTTCCAGGGCCGTCAAATGTGCGAACAGCCCGGAATGTTGGAAGACGAACCCCAGTGTCGCCCGGTAGGCCGGCAGGGACCGGGCTTGGAAGTCAACCTTGGTGCCCCCAACTGTGACCGTGCCGGATGTGGGTGTGCTCAAACCGCCAATGATGCGCAGCAGGGTGGATTTACCCCCGCCGGAGGGGCCGATGATGGCCATGGTGGTGACCTCGTCCTGGAACGTTACATCCCGAAGCACTTTCTGGTCGCCGAAGTTTTTGCTTACGTCGTTCAACTCAATGCGCATAGTCAAACTTCCGCTCAAAGTGGCTGCTAATGAACATGAGCGGCAGGGTCAGACACAGGTAGAGGGCACCCAAGAAAATGTAGCCGCCAAAGAAGTTGTAGTTGGTGGCCGTGATTTCGCGGATGGTCTGCGTGATTTCAATAATTGCGATCACTGACAGCAGTGATGAATCCTTAATCAGGGATGCTGCCTGCCCCGTCAGTGCGGGAAGTGTCCTTGCCACCATTTGCGGCACGATCACATAGCGCAGTTTCTGGTGGCGAGTGAACCCGACAGCGTCCGCTGCCTCTAACTGTTCTTTACCGAGGGATGAGGCCGACCCGCGCACAATCTCCGCAATGTACGAACCGGTGAACACGGACAGGATAATGATGCCCGCAACCGTCTTGTTATTGACCCCCCACGCTGTGCCAATGATGTAGTAGAACAAGTAAATCTGGACCAGTAGGGGAGTGCCGCGAATGATTTTCACGTAGAAGTCCGCTGCGTAGCGCAGCGGCAGGATGCGGGAGGTTGAGGCTAACGCCACTGGGATCCCAATCGCCATGGACAAGATCAGGGATGCCCCCGTGATTTTCAGGGTCAGTAGGAACCCCTCAACCAGTCGCACCCGGTATTGGGAGACGAAGTCGAAATTCAGTCGGATACCAGCCGCATACAGCGAATACCAGAACAATCCAACAACAACGACAACAACAACCAGGTAGTTCAGTGCGGCTTTCAGTGGCGCCGGCCTACCCGCAGTGGGGGCG
This sequence comes from uncultured Actinomyces sp., assembly GCA_964346705.1. Lineage (GTDB taxonomy): Bacteria > Actinomycetota > Actinomycetes > Actinomycetales > Actinomycetaceae > Scrofimicrobium. The sequence continues at coordinate 23,619 of CAYFVT010000017.1, forward strand.
GTGAACCAGCCGCTTACTCCAGGTCGAAGAACCATGTAAACCCAAGGTCGTCAAACGCCTGCTGTTCTTCGCTCAGGTGCGTGTCGCTTAGCTTGTCGAAGCCGCCCTCTTCACGGTAGTCGACGATGAACTGGTTCAGTTGGTCGCGCAGTTCGTCGTTGTTTTTGGCGAGGGCGATGCCCCAGAATTCCGGGTCTTGGAACGGGACGAATACGGCTTCAGTTGTGTCCGGGTTGTTCGCTTGGTTGCGGTAAATGGTGAGCTGGTCGTACAGGAAACCGTCGGCTTTACCTTGAATAACTTCGGTGACGCACGCGCTTTCGTCGGCTAGACGCACTAT
>CAYFVT010000018.1:0-1387 GCA_964346705.1 uncultured Actinomyces sp.
TCATGTTCGAACTGCAACGGCGTCTGCTGCTCACTTTCCTTGCTGAGGCTTAAAGCTAAGTGTTCACCATTGGAAGTGGCGGGGACGTTCTGCTGGCCGCTGTTGGACTGGCCGCCATTGTATTGGCTGCCTTTATTTCCGCTTTGGACACCGCGCTTTCCCGCATGTCCCTCGCTTACGCGGAAGACCTGCAAGAAGAGGGCCGCAGGGGCGCTACCGCGCTTTTAGAGGCGGTGGAAGCCCGCAAACAGTCGGCCTCCCCATTGGTGGCTGCCCGCGGCGTGTTCCAAAGTGTGGGCTACGTCTCGTTGGCGGTGCTGCTGGTCGCGCTTTTCGTTCCTTTGGGGTGGCCTTGGTGGGCCGTGTGGCTGGCCACCTTAACTTCTGTCGCTTTGATTCAGCTGGTGGTAGTCGGCGCCGCACTGCGACTGCTAGCTGGTTCCCGGTATGTGTCGCTCGCATTGTTGGGCGCCCCTTTGGCACTGCGTTTGCAGGGGATTTCCGGCCGGGCGCCACGCAGCACCGCCCGCACAGGAGTGGAGGCAGAACCTGAAAGTCGTTTGCTGGTCGCTGACGAGTTGCGGGAGTTAGCGGACGAGGCCGCGGATGGCAGGCCACAGGACTTGTTGGAGGACGAGGACCGGAAGATCCTGCGGTCTGTCTTCGCCCTGGGCCAAACCAGGGTCGGTGAACTCATGGTTCCCCGGGCGGAGATGGTCACGGTCAAGGGCACTTTGAGTGCACAGGAAGCGTTGCAAGTGTTTGTGGAGTCCGGGTTTTCTCGGATCCCTGTCGTAGGGCATTCGATTGATGATGTTCACGGGGTCCTGTACTTGAAAGACCTGACACGCCGAATGCTGTCACCCGAAGGTGGTGAAACGTTGGCGCGTGATCTGGCCCGCGCCGCTGCTTTCGTTCCCGAGGTGAAGTGGGCGGACGACGAGCTGCGGGTAATGCAGGCGACGAACACGCACCTTGCTCTTGTGGTCGACGAGTACGGCGGAATTGCCGGCCTGGTCACCATGGAAGACATTTTGGAAGAGCTGGTGGGGGAGCTGGTGGATGAGCACGACCGGGCGCTGCTCACCCCTCAGGAAGTGGAGCCGGGCCTGTGGCAGGTTCCCACGTCCATGGCGGTCGACGATTTGGGCGAACTGTTGGGCACGAGGATTGTTGAGGACGAGGTTTATTCGGCCGGTGGCCTGCTGACTAAAGCATTGGACGAAGTGCCCGTTCCAGGAGCTGAAGCCACGATTGGTGGCGTGCACTTGCGGGCCGGCCAGTCCGTCGGCCGGCGCCGGCGCGTGCTTAGTGTTTATGCTTCGGTAGCAGGTGCCGACCATCCGGAAGAGGGCGCGCCCAGCGGAGGGTTAGCCAGTGAAGGGTT
>CAYFVT010000018.1:1487-10257 GCA_964346705.1 uncultured Actinomyces sp.
CAGCGGAAGGGTTGGGAGAATCGACATTAGTCGGGCGGGCGCTTGACCCCGAATTCCGAGCTGGATTTGTGGCTGTTGTAGGCCGACCAAACGTTGGAAAGTCAACGTTGACTAACGCCATGGTGGGGCAGAAAATAGCCATCACTTCTATGCGGCCGGAGACGACTAGGCGTAATATTCGGGGGATAGTGACCCGCCCGGACGGCCAGCTGGTGCTGGTGGACACGCCGGGGCTTCACCGCCCTCGTACCCTGCTCGGCAAGCGGCTGAATGAGATGGTGCAGGAAGCGCTGGTCGACGTTGACGCGATCGCGGTGTGCTTCCCGGCAGACCAGAAGGTTGGGCCGGGGGACCGGTACATCACTAGGGAAGCGGGTTACTCGCGCGCGCCAAAAGTAGCTGTTGTCACCAAGATGGACAAGGTGAGCCAGGGGCGGTTGGCGGAACATTTGCTGGCTGTTGACCGGTTGGATAATTGGGCGGCGATTGTGCCTGTAAGCGCGAAGACCGGTGAGAATATGGACACGCTCCTCCAGGTTCTGATTGGTGAAATGCCGCCCTCGCCCATGCTGTACCCGGAAGATGAGGTGACTGAGGAAACAGAGGAAGTCCTGATCGCCGAGTTTGTGCGGGAAGCAGCGTTAGAGGGCGTGGAGGAGGAACTGCCGCACTCCATTGTTGTTGAGGTGACGGAGATGGTGCAGCGTGAACCAGAGCCGGATGGAAAGCCGGGCCTCTTGGATGTTTACGTCACCATTTACGTGGAGCGGGACTCACAAAAGGGGATCATCATCGGCAAGGGTGGGAAACGCCTGCGTCAGGTGGGCACGCAGTCCCGGAGGCAGATTGAGAAACTGCTCGGCAGGCGCATCTACCTACACTTGCATGTGACGGTGGCCAAAAACTGGCAGACCGATCCCAAGATGCTGCAGAAGTTTGGCTTTTAGCTGCAGCTAACCGGGTGGGGACACCTGCCCGACTAGTTCAATATGTGGCGTAGTTTGCAAAAATGCGTCCCTCGGGGATAAATTGCTTGCGTGAACACGTTTTTCTTGACCTTTGGTCTAGCACTTCAAGGCCGCGGCGAAGCTAATTCCTGATCGGATGGCACGCCGCGGGGTTCCAGGTATCCGGTCACCCCGATTCACCACCTACCTGCCAACAAACTTGTAAGGAAAACGGATGAAAACTTCAGGCGCACAAAACTTCCAGCAGCCCACCCCCATGCCGGTCGCCAAGTACCGGCCATTCTTAGACACCCTGCCGGTGGACTTACCGGACCGCACGTGGCCGGGTAAGCAGGTGGCGAACGCCCCCCGCTGGCTGTCCACGGACCTGCGGGACGGGAATCAGGCGCTGGTGGAACCCATGGACCCGGCGCGCAAGCGGATGATGTTCGATCTGCTAGTAAAAATGGGTTACAAGGAAATTGAAATTGGCTTCCCTGCGGCCTCCCAGACGGACTTCGACTTTGTCCGCTCACTGGTGGAGACGGACGCGGTCCCGGACGATGTGACCGTCTCAGTGCTGACCCAGTCGCGTCCGGCGATCATCACGCGCACGATTGAGTCCTTGAAGGGTTTTAAGCGCGCTACCGTGCACATCTACAACGCCACTTCGCCGTTGTTTCGGGACGTGGTGTTCCGCAACGATAAAGAGAAGACGATTGCTTTGGCCGTGTCGGGCGTTCGTCAGATAATGGAGGACGCCGAGCGGATCCTTGGGGATGAAACCATTTTCGGGTTGGAATATTCCCCAGAAATCTTTATTGACACTGAGCAGGACTTCGCCCTCGAAATTTGCGAGGCCGTGATGGATGCGTGGGATCCGGGCGAGGGGCGGGAGATCATCCTGAACCTGCCCGCCACAGTCGAACGGGCAACCCCGAATGTTTATGCCGATCAGGTGGAGTGGATGTCCAGAAACCTGACGCGGCGGGAGCACGTGGCTCTGTCGATTCACCCGCACAACGACCGGGGCACCGCGGTCGCGTCCGCGGAAATGGGGATGCTGGCGGGTGCGGACCGTGTGGAAGGGTGCCTGTTTGGGCAGGGGGAGCGGACCGGCAACGTTGACCTGGTGACTTTAGCGTTGAACCTGTACACGCAGGGGGTCGATCCGCAGGTGGACTTGTCGGACATTGACCAGGTGCGCCGGACTGTGGAGTACTGCACGGGCATGCCTGTGCCCGCCCGGACCCCCTATGCGGGTGACCTGGTTTACACGTCTTTTTCGGGGTCGCATCAGGACGCGATCAAGAAGGGGTTCGCCGCCCGGGACAAAGCCGTGCTGGCCGCTGGGGATGGGGAGGCAGTGGCGTGGGAGATCCCGTACCTGCCGATTGATCCTCTGGACGTGGGCCGCTCCTATGAGGCCGTTGTTCGCGTTAATTCCCAGTCCGGAAAGGGTGGGGTCGCGTTCCTGATGGAGACCGCGCACAACCTGGATTTGCCGCGCCGCCTGCAAGTTGAGTTCTCACAGATCGTTCAGCAGGAAACGGAATCTCAGGGGGGCGAGGTCGGGGCGGACGAAATGTGGCAGATCTTCGCTGACGCTTACCTGCCTGCCGCTGAAGTTGAGGGGTTGGAGCCCTGGGGGCGCCTGGTTTTGGGGCGGTCAGCGGTTGAGGCGGACGAGGACGGGGCCAGACTGTCAGCCGTCATCTACGACCGCGGGGAAGAGATAGCGTTGGAGGCGGAGGGGAACGGCCCGATCGACGCGTTTGTGACTGCACTGCGGGATCACGGGTTCCCGATTGAGATCCTTGACTACTCAGAACATGCGATGGGTGCGGAGCAGACCGCTACCGCGGCCTCATACATTGAAGCCTTCGTTGACGGCCAAGTCGTGTGGGGTGTGGGGATTGATCCTTCCATCGCCCGCGCGTCCTACAAGGCGGTGATCTCCGCCCTGAACCGCGCTTTGCGCTGACGGCGGTGGGATAATGGGGGCGTGCTGAGAACGTTCCGGGAACCGACCATTGTTTTGCGTGCCTACAAGCTGGGCGAGGCCGACCGCATCCTGGTTCTACTGGGAAGGGATTCTGGGCAGTTCCGGGCTGTAGCAAAAGGGGTGCGGCGCACCAGCAGTAAGTTCGGGGCGCGTTTGGGGTCGTTTAACGTGGTGGACTTGCAGTGCTACCGCGGCCGGGAACTGCACACGGTGACCCAAGCGGAAACACTTAGCGCCTATTCGGCGCCCCTGGCGAGCCGGTTTGATGCTTTCACTAACGCGAAGCTGGTGGTGGAAGTAGCCCAAAAGGTGACGGCCGACCAAGAGGGGTTACCGGAGGAGCACCACCGGGAACAGTTTGATTTGCTGCACGGCGTTTTACATGCGTTGGCTTCGGGTGCTCAGCCCCCGACCCTGCTGGCGTCGTCGTATTTGCTGCGCATGATGACGTTGCAAGGCTGGCAGGCGCAGTTACAGGACTGTTCAGCGTGCGGGGCTGCCGGGCCTCACGAACGGTTCGCTGTAACTGTTGGGGGTGCTGTCTGCGGCGACTGTGCCCCCAGTGGTTCCCGGTCGGTGTCACCGGGTGCGCTTGGCTTGGCGGCCGCACTGCAGTTGGGGGATTGGCAGGCTGCCGCCACGTACCCGCCGGCACTGTGGGCGCAGGTCGCGGACCTGGCGGGCGCCTGGGTGCAATGGCATTTGGAGCAGAAACTGCGCTCTCTACAGTTTGCTACCACCGCGATGGAAGGGGCTTAGGGTGTCGCCAGAAAACCAGAGGCCAGCAGAAGGGCCCGGAACTACAGGTTACGATCCTTTGGCGTCTCCTGGCCGGGGGATCACCCAGGTGCCGTCCGCACTGCTGGGGCGGGTGCCGCGGCACGTTGCGATCATCATGGATGGTAACGGGCGTTGGGCGAACGCTCGCGGCTTGCCGCGAACCGAGGGGCATAAGGCCGGGGAGTTAGCGCTGATGGACACGGTTGCGGGTGCAGCCGAGGCGGGCGTCCCCTACCTGTCCATGTACGCGTTTTCCACGGAAAATTGGAAGCGGTCCCCAGCCGAAGTGAAGTTCCTTATGGGCTATTCCCGGGATGTTATCCGCAAGCACACTGACAGGCTTGATTCGTGGAATGTGCGGGTGCGTTGGGTGGGTAGGGAACCGCGGCTGTGGAAATCTGTGATTCGCGAACTGCGCCGGGCGGAGGAAATCACGGCAGGCAACACTGGCACCCAACTGTTGTTGTGCGTCAACTACGGCGGGCGGGCTGAGATCGCGGACGCGGCCCGGGCATTGGCTCAGGAGGTTGCGGACGGCCGACGGAAAGCCTCTTCTATTGGTGAGGGCGCCCTAGCTTCGAAACTTTACGCCGCGGATGCTCCCGATGTTGACCTGCTGATTCGCACCTCGGGGGAGGCGCGTATTTCGAACTTCCTGCTCTGGCAGTTGGCTTACGCTGAACTGGATTTCGTGCCGGGCCCGTGGCCTGAGTTTGGTCGGGAACTGCTGTGGGAAAGGATGCTGGACTTCAGCAGTCGGCAGCGCCGTTTTGGGGGCGCGGTTGACGCGCCCGCCGGCGACGAACAATAGCCCAAATTCCCAGGGCCACAAGACCCAGGGCGCCCCAAGCCCACGGGTTCCCAGCAACCGCCATTACGGCAGCAGTCCAGACGGCCAGCATCCCGTACCCGTACAGAAGCGCCCACGCTACCGCGCCGGGAAGCATGGCAACAGTGAACAGTGACCACCGCACTCGCAGAAGTCCGGCTGCAGCAAGAACAGCGGTTTGGATGCCAACGGTGAGGAAAGACAGGGGGATTGCTATGATTCCCCATTTTTCTAGAATGTTGGCGCCCATCCGGGGGCCAGGCCCTTCCAGCCAGCAGGCTAATTTCTTCAACCTTGGGGTGGAATCGTTCGCTTTCCTGGCCACAATTTCTGGGACAGAACGCGCCAACCAGTAGGTTCCCTGCGCACGGAAGAAGACAACGACGAAGAGAAACAGGACTAGAGGGACGCCTTCTTGCGCCCAGTGGGGTGCGGTCATGCTTGCTCCTTCTGGCACGGACCGCACAAACCGAACAGCTCCAGGTTGTGGTCCTGCAACAGGTAGCCGTGGTCGGCTGCCAGGTCACGAACTGCTTGTTCTAGGCCCGCTACGGAGAACTCTTCAGTTTCCCCGCAGGCCTGGCAGACCAAATGATGATGGTGTCCGGGGCGTTCACACAAACGGTAGAGGGTTTCCCCGCCGCCCAAGGTTACGGCATCAACCTGGCCTGCTTGTTCCAATACTTGCAGATGCCGGTACACGGTGGCTAGCCCCACGGGGGTGTCGCTGACCTCCAGGGTGGCGTGAATCTGCTGCGCGGACCGAAACGCGGGGTCCCGCTCCAGTTCGGCTAGGACCGCGCGACGCTGCTTCGTCATCCTTTGTGGGGCGGGGCTGGTGGGCGCGTGAACGCTGGGTATATCCGAGCTCCGGTTCATACGGCGACCGGCTTTCGGACGCGTTCACTAAACATTTTGAATGTGAACAAGGCGGTGTAGGTGACGATGGCGACGACCACGATGGTGGCGCCCGGGGAGATATCCACCTGATAGGTGATGGCTAACCCAATGACGGAGACCGCTGCGCCCATGGCCATTCCCCACCCCATGGTTGCGGCGAAGGATTTGGAGAACATTTGGGTGGTCGCAATGGGGATGATCATCAGCGCCGACACCAGTAAGGCGCCCACAACCCGCATGGAAACTGCCACGGTGATGGCCGACAGGACGGCGATCAGCATGGACAAAGACTTGACGGGGAGCCCGGAGGCTTTCGCAAAGTCCTCATCGTTACACACTGAGAACAGGGCGGGGCGTAGCCCGATCCCGAAGATGAAGATGACAGCCGCCATGATGCTGATTAGGACCAGGTCCGTCCACGACACGGTGGCAAGGGAACCGAACAGGTAAGAGTTCAACTGTGTGGAGCTGCCACCCGCGATTCCGATCATGACCACGCCCGCTGCGATCCCGCCGTAGAACAGGATTGCTAACACGACGTCCGCCTGGGTTTTTCCTGACTGGCGGATCAGTTCAATGGCGATGGCGGCAGCCAGGGAAGCGACGATAGCGCCGGGAACAGCCAGCTTATCGATGGGCGTCAGGTTAGCTAACGAGCCCACCAGCCAGCCAAAGGCAACCCCGGTTAGGGCAACGTGGCCGATGCCGTCCCCCAGCATGGAGAGTCTGCGGTGAACCAGGTACGTGCCCACCACGGGGGCGCTGACACCCACCAGCAGTGCGGCGACCAGGGACCGAATGAATAGGGGGGAGGTCAGGATCGCTATCACGGCATGACTCCTTCCACGTCGAAGGGGCGAGAGGCCGGGGCCTGATCAAGACGTTCCGCGTGATGGCTATCCATCCAAGGGCCTGAAGGGTCATAGTGGCTCGCATGCTGACAGGGCCCATCGTGAACTATGTGACCGGAAGAGATTCGTAGTTCACGTGAGATCAAGGGGCGAAATTCGGCAAGTTCGTGCAACACGATTATGGCGGTGCTACCCGTTTGCTGCCGCTGCCCAACAATGTCGGCTAACCGCTGGCGGTTGTGAGCATCAAGACCTGTCAGGGGTTCATCCAACAGCAGTAGGTCAGGGTCACGCACCAAAGCGCGTGCGATCAGCGCCCGTTGCTGCTGGCCGCCTGAAAGAACTTGGAAGGCTTCTTTACGGCGGTGGGTCAACCCCACTTGTTCCAGGGCTTCATCAACCCGCCCTCGCCACCCCCGCGGAAGAAACAGTGCTCCGGAACCAAGCAGACCGGACTGGACAACTTCGGATACGGTCGCCTCAACCCCACCCCCACTGGAGGCCCGTTGCGGCACGTAACCAAGGCGCCCCCAAGGCGGCGGTCCTACAGGATCCTGGTGCGCTCGGCGCAAGTACCCAAGCAGGTCAACACTGCCACCTTGAAGGGGGATTGTGCCTATCAGGGCCTTCAGTAACGTTGATTTGCCGGACCCATTGTTGCCCGTCACGGCGATGGTCTCCCCGGGCATGATGCTCGCGGTGATGTTGTGCAGGATCACCTGGTGACCGTAACCGGCCTGCATGTTGTCGAAGGCCACCGCTGGAGCCAACGGACTTCCGTCTGCTGGTTTCGCGGGCCTGTACGTGCTGTTTTTCACCCCGCAATTGTCGCCTTACTGAGAATCATTGTCAAGAAGTGGTGCTGGCGCTGCAAATGGCGCCCCTCGCTCGCATGACCCGGCAGGACGGTCCCTCGTGTGGTTAATGCCGTCTGGTTTTGGCCGTGTTTCGGTCCCAGGCTGCCAAGTCGATAGACTGGCTGCCGTGGCCTGCCCGCGCGGCGGGGGAATGGTTCGTAATCAGAACAGATGGAGAGAATGCGTGGCTAAGCAAACGTCTAAATTGGACGCCGTAATCAACCTGGCGAAGCGTCGGGGATTCGTTTACCCGGCTGGTGAGATTTACGGGGGCACCCGCTCCGCTTGGGACTACGGGCCGCTGGGGGCGGAGCTGAAAGAAAACATCAAACGCCAGTGGTGGAAAACCATAGTGCGGATGCGTGACGATGTCGTCGGCGTTGACACTTCGGTCATTTTGCCGACGAAAGTGTGGGAAGCATCCGGGCACATCGAGGCGTTCACTGACCCATTGACTGAGTGCCAGGTCTGCCACCACCGCCACCGCCACGACCAGCTGGTGGAACAGTACGCGGAGAAGCATGAGGTGGCCGAAGAAGAGGTTACTGACGAGGTCCTGGTGTGCCCAGATTGTGGCAGCCGCGGCCAGTTCACCAGCCCCCGGTCATTCTCCGGCCTAATGAAAACCTATCTGGGTGCGGTGGATGATGAAGAGGGCCTGCACTACCTGCGGCCGGAAACCGCCCAGGGTATCTTCACTAACTTCACGAACGTGATGACCTCCTCTCGGAAGAAACCCCCGTTCGGGATCGCCCAGATTGGAAAGGCGTTCCGCAACGAGATCACGCCGGGTAACTTCATTTTCCGCACCCGCGAATTCGAGCAGATGGAACTCGAATTTTTCGTGGAACCGGGAACGGATGAAGAGTGGCACCAGTACTGGATAGACCAGCGCATCGACTGGTACACGGATCTGGGGATTGCGCGGGAGAACCTGCGGCTGTACGAGCACCCAGTGGAAAAGCGTAGCCACTACTCTAAGTCCACGATTGACATCGAGTACACGTTTGGTTTCCAGGGCTCCAAATGGGGTGAGCTAGAGGGAATCGCGAACCGCACCGACTACGACCTGACAGTGCACATGGAGCACTCTGGCCAGAAGATGGACTATTTCGACCAGGCGAAGGGGGAACGGTGGACACCGTACGTTGTTGAGCCATCTGCTGGGCTGACCCGGTCTGTAATGGCGTTCCTGGTGGAGGCCTACACGGAAGACGAAGCACCCAACACCAAGGGTGGGGTCGACAAGCGGGTTGTGCTTCGTTTGGATCCGCGCCTGGCACCCGTCAAGGTTGCGGTCTTCCCCCTGTCACGTAAGGAAGAGCTAACCGGGCCCGCGAAAGATTTGGCCCACCAGTTGCGTGAACTGTGGAACGTCGAATACGACGATGCGGGCGCTGTTGGACGCCGCTACCGTCGCCAGGACGAAATTGGTACGCCCTTCTGCATCACGTACGACTTCGACTCCGTGGAAGACAACGCAGTGACAATCCGTGACCGCGACACCATGGAACAGGTGCGTATCCCTATCAGCGAGGTTCGTTCTTGGCTTCTGGACCGGCTGGAAGTCGTCTGACGGACCCGGCCCCAGTCACGGTTCC
>CAYFVT010000018.1:10357-23750 GCA_964346705.1 uncultured Actinomyces sp.
CCAGTCACGGTTCCCGTCCCGGCGCCTGCAAAGATTCCGTCCCTGACTGTCGCGCCGGAGGGGCTGCAGTTGGGCGCGGTGAAGGTGTCTACACCCGTGATCCTGGCCCCCATGGCGGGGGTCACGGATCAGGCGTTCCGTAAAGTCTGCCGTGACATGGCGCTCAGCGCGCTGCCTGCAGGCGTCGCCCCCGGAACAGTTCGGAGCGCTACCGGCCCCGGTGCGGGTGACCGGGTGGCACCCGGCGGGTTGTTCGTTACCGAAATGGTGACGGCGCGGGCTTTGTTGGAAGGGAACCCGCGCTCGTGGCAGATGGTGGAACCGGATCAGGGTGAACATGTCCGCTCCGTTCAGCTTTACGGCACGGACCCTGCCACCCTAGGCCAGGCTGCCGGGCTGCTGGTGGAGCGCGGTCTTGCCGACCATATTGATCTGAATTTCGGCTGCCCAGTGCCCAAAGTGACACGTAAAGGCGGGGGTGCTGCGATCCCTTGGAAAAGGGACCTGTTTCAGGACATCGTCACCTCGGTGGTCACCAGCGTTGAGGGGGCGGACCCGAACGGCCCAGGCCACGTGCCAGTCACGGTGAAGATGCGCATCGGAATTGACGACGATCATGTCACTGTTTTAGATGCGGCGAAAATAGCTCAAGACGCTGGCGTGTCAGGCGTGGGATTGCACGCCAGAACACAGGCACAGTACTACTCTGGGCAAGCGCGTTGGCCGTGGATCACCGACCTGAAGCAACGAATGAAGATCCCGGTCTTCGGCAACGGCGACATATTCTCAGCCGAAGACGCTCAAGCCATGTTCACTGAGACCGGCTCGGATGCGGTCATAATCGGGCGCGGGTGCCAAGGCCGCCCCTGGTTGTTTCGAGAGATCACGGCAGCCCTTTGGGGGCAAGAAGCCCCGCCACCCCCGTCGCTGGGTGAGGTCGTTGACATCCTGCGCACCCACGCCCAGTTGACCGTCGAATTCTCCGGCAGCGAAGATCGGGCGCTGAAAGAGATGCGCAAGCACGTCGGGTGGTACTTGCGCGGGTTCGCTGTCGGAGGTGAGCAGCGGCGGGAGTTGAATCTGGTTCAGACGCTTGCGGAACTAGACGAAGGGCTGAGTCAATTGGACTTGGACCAGCCATTCCCGGCGGCCGGTCTGGGAAGTAGGGGGAGGAAGGGATCCGCGCGCAAGCCGCACCTACCGCACGGTTGGTTGGACTCAAAGTATCTGAGTGAGGACGAACGGGCGGACCTGATCTACGCGGAGGACGACGTTTCCGGTGGGTAAGGCAATGATTGCCGGCCTAGAGCTGGATGGTGTAACACCGGTGGTGGCCGTTCCCGTGGTGGCTTCAACTTTGCGGGAGGCAGAGGAGCAGTGGCGTGCGGCCGCCCAGGCAGAGGCGGACCTGGTGGAGTGGCGGCTCGATTACCTGGGGGAGGAGATCGCACCCGCTGCAGTGGCGGCGCTCGCTAACCGGCTGAAGCGTGAGCTTGGCCTTCCGGTACTCGCAACCGTGCGCACCGCAGCGGAAGGCGGCCAATACCGGGCGGCCGCTGACTATCACGCGGGCAAGCTCCGCGACCTGGTTCGTGGGAGTGCTTCGTGGGCGGACGCTGTGGACGTGGAGATGAGCCGTCCTGGAGCGGCTGCCCTGGTAGCGGAGCTGCAGGTCCCGGTTGTGGCCTCATTCCACGAATTTCTTGTCCCCCCTGAAAAGGGGCAGGTTCTGGACAAACTGCTTGGGCTTTACGGGGCTGCTTCTGCCGCTGCGCCGGGGCAAACCGTTATTCCGAAGGTTGCCTGGATGGTTGCGGATGCGACACAACTGGAGACTGTTCTACTGGCCCAAGAGCAGGCCCTAAACGCCACGGGAAACCCCGTGGTGGTCATAGGTATGGGCAGCGCAGGTGCGGCAAGCAGGCTCGGCGCTCCAGCCGCGCGCAACGCTTTCACGTTCGCTGTGGTGGGGGCATCCAGCGCGCCAGGGCAACCCGGAATCGAAGAGCTGCGACAGTCTCTGACTGCCTAAAGGGCCGCCGAGGGCTCACCTGTAGGCGGCTGGGTCGACCGGGTTGGGGCTGGCGGTGCGGAACCATGCGCACGTTTCTGGCGCCACGACAGTACCCCCAAAAGTCTGAACGGTTGCCGCGTTTGAGCTAAGCAACAGTTGGTGTTCGCCGGGAACGGTGACGCTGCGGCCCCCCGTGTTCAGCACGACTAGGACGGACCCGGCGGAATGGACTGCAACCGTCTCATCCGCCCAGGGAAGGGAACTGATGAACGCTAGGTTCGTGTTCCGCAAACCAAATGTCTCGCGTAACTTCAGAGCATGGGTCACCGTGTCTTTAGCGAAATTGTTGCGTCGCCCTCGCCCCAAACGGAAACGTAGCTTGCTGGGACTGTCAGCCGCGCTCGGCTGCTGAGGTCTAACCTGGCCGCCCGCGTAGAGGAACGGAATATAAACGGCACCCGGAAGGGATACGTAGAACAGGGTCATAGCCAGGGATCGTTCCGCCGGCGCCCCGTATGCCCAGCTGCCGGGGTCCTCCCCGTCCTGTTCAGATCCCTCAGCCCAGGTTGGGGTTCCAAACCGAAGCGGGATGGCGTGGCCCAGTGGGTCCCGGGCCCCGTAGGTTTTGCGCACCGCTCGGTGCAGTTCGTGTGCCTGCCAAGGGGATGAGATAAGACTGTCTGTACGCAAATGGTGAACCCAGTTCTCACTCAAATGCTGGTGCACGTGGTCCACTGATTTCCCGCTGACCGCCGCCCCTAAGATTGTTTGGCCGTCGCCCTCCGCTAATTCAGCTAAAGCTTGACGCACCGTGCGGGTGAAGGTTGCCTCCCGGGCTGGGGCGCCCTCGTCCTCCTCCACCCAGCCCAGGTCCACGCCATCCACGCCCAGACTTAGGGCGACACGAACCTTATCGGCAACCCCTTCAGGGGCATGGTCGGGGGACAGGATCGGTGTGTGTTCCAAAGGGTCTAGGGCGCGTTGGTGGGCCGTCCAGAATACTCGGAGCAGCACTTTCAAATCCTGCCGGTGCGCTTCTTCAATGAAACCACGTAAACCGGGCAGGTCTCGGTCAAATTCCGCGCTGGAAGATCGCAGCAGCACCGCTTCGAAACCCATGTGCGCTAGAGGGTGAAGCAATTTCTGCAGGCGCTTCAGGTCATCACTTTCTACCGAACCCGGCAGGTCGCAAATGACGGGTGAACGCCACCAGTCCTCACTCTTCTGTCCGCGCCAATGGATAAGGCGCGTTGTAACTACATCCGAACGACCAGGATCCACCAAGCTTGCTTCCATTCCCTGTCATACCCTCATTCCCGCGGGCAACGGGATAGCCGCAAGCATACTAACCTGAGAGTGTGCGCCCTAATCAGAATTCGTCCCAGAATGCTACCCAGCCCGCCGACCAGACCCCAATGCTAGCCCGTCCTCGAAAAGAATGGTCGTATTCGCCGTCGGATTTACAGCGATTCTTCCCCGAAAAAGGAAAGGATTCGCAGAGGACGGAGTTCGAACGTGACCGCGCCCGCATCCTCCATTCAGTCGGTTTACGGCGCATGGGTACGAAGACGCAGGTGATGGGCCCCAGTTCGGACGACTTCGTTCGCACCCGGCTGACGCACTCCCTGGAAGTGGCGCAAATTGGGCGCGGCCTCGCTCAAGAGCTGGGGGCCGACCCGGACGTGGTTGACGCTGCCTGCTTGGCGCATGATTTGGGTCACCCCCCTTTTGGTCATAACGGGGAGAAAGCCCTGAACCAGGCGGCAGCTGAAATTGGAGGGTTTGAGGGGAATGCGCAAACATTCCGGTTGGTGGCGCGCTTGGAAGCAAAAATGCTTGGGCCCCGCGGTGAACCGGGCGGCCTGAACCTGACGCGGGCAACGTTGGACGCCCTGACCAAATACCCGTGGCTGAGGGGCGACGGGCCAGCGGGTCTTTCCGAAGCAAAGTGGGGGGCATACCAGGACGATGGCGCGGTGTTCAGCTGGATGCGTCAGGGGGCGCCGCGGGGAAGACGCGCTTTAGAGGCGCAGATCATGGACCTGTCAGATGACATCGCGTACTCCGTCCACGATTTTGAGGACGCGATTGTCACCCAGCACATGGACTTAGAGCGCCTCAGAAAAGACTCAGAGGTAGACAAGATTGTGGAATCCACAGTCCGTTGGTACGGCGACACGACCGGCGTGGCACAGCTCGAGACAGCTGCGGAGAGGCTTTTCAGCCAGGACTACTGGCCGCGCGCCTACGACGGTTCCTATCGGGCACGCGTGCAAGTGAAGGATTTGACCAGCCAACTGATCGGCCGCTTCTGCTCCCAGACGGAGAACGCCACACGCGAACAATACGGGGTTGGGCCGCACGGGCGGTACCAGGCTGACCTGGTTGTGCCAGCGTCAGTTTGGGCGGAAATCGCCCTGCTAAAAGGTATCGCCGTCCACTATGTGATGAGCCCGCGGGAAACGGAGCCTCAATACTTCCAACAGCGCACGCTAGTTTTGGACTTGGTGGATGCGCTGGCGGAAAAGGGGGCACAGGCGTTGGAAGGGCCGTACGCCGAGGAATACTTACGCGCCAACGACGATGCGGGCCGCTTGCGAGCCGTCATCGACCAGGTTGCTTCGCTCACCGATTTTTCGGCCAGCCAGTGGCACGCACGCTACTGCGGCATGTTATCCACACTGCTGTGAGAACAGTGTTCCTGCACCCTAACTTTGCTGGCGGGCTCGGATAATGCGGGCGCCACGTAGAATGGACCCATGGCGGGCAGAATAAGGCGAGAGAGCATTGACGAGGTGCGGGAGCGCAGCGCCATAGACCAAGTGGTGGGGGACCACGTGACCCTGCGCGGGGCGGGTGTCGGCTCGATGAAGGGGCTGTGCCCGTTCCACGATGAGCGGACGCCCTCATTTCACGTCCGACCCGCCCTGGGATTATGGCACTGCTTCGGGTGCTCCGAAGGTGGGGACGTTTTCAGTTTCGTCCAAAAGATCAACCACCTCTCTTTCGTTGAAGCGGTTGAGTTCCTAGCGCAAAAGTATGGTGTCACCCTTCAGTATGAAGAGGGCGGGGGCCCAGCGAAGACAGGCGCGCAGATCGGTCAGCGTCGCCGCCTGCTGGAGGCGCACCGCGTCGCCGAAGACTTCTACCGCAGGCACCTGTACAGCACCGCCGGTAAGCAGGCGCGTGACTTCCTTTTGGGGCGCGGGTTTGACCGTGAGCTTGTGGACACGTTCGCGGTGGGGGCAGCGCCCGACTCGTGGGATGCGCTCACCCGGCACTTGCGGGACCGCGGTTTCACGGATGAGGAAATCATCACTGCGGGCCTGGCAATCAGGGGGCGCCGGGGGCCCTACGACCGCTTCCGGGACCGGGTGATGTGGCCCATTAGGGACCTGACGGGGCAGACGGTTGGTTTCGGGGCGCGCAGGCTGGGGGAAGACCCCAAGTCCCCTAAGTACTTGAATACCCCGCAGACACCCATTTACGACAAGTCGAATGTGCTTTACGGTGTGGACCTAGCGAAGAAGGACATTTCGCGCCAGAAGAAGGTCGTGGTCGTGGAAGGCTACACGGACGTGATGGCCGCACACGCAGCGGGGGAGACCACGGCCGTGGCAACCAGTGGTACCGCTTTTGGTTCCGGCCACACGCAAATCATCCGGCGCCTGCTTGGAGATGTGGCGAACCCGGCCGCCGGGGTCGTGTTGGCAGGTGGGCGCGCTCAGGGCGGTGAAGTTATTTTTACGTTTGATGGGGACGAGGCCGGAAGGGCAGCCGCACGCCGAGCCTACGTTGAAGATCAGACGTTTGCCGCACAAACTTTCGTGGCGGTCGACGAGGGTGGGCAAGACCCCTGCGACATTCGGTTAGAACGGGGGGATGAGGGCCTGCGCAGCTTGATTTCCGGCAGGATCCCACTTTTCGAGTTCGTTTTACGCTCCGTCCTGGCTTCTTTGGATTTGGACAGCGCTGAAGGACGCGTGCAAGGCTTGCGGGCTGCTGCCCCCATCTTGGCTGGCATCAAGGATCATGCTCTGCGCAGTGAGTACACGCGTCTGGTGTCAGGATGGTTGGGACTGACACCCAGGGAGGTGGAGGTGGAGTGGCGCAACGCGCAGCGGCAGCGACGCCGGGAAGCGCAACGCGCGCCCGTCCAGCCGGAAAAGGAAGACGACAGGCGCCCCCAAGTGGCCAGTCCTGCTGACCCAGAGCGGGTCCGCCTTGAGCGGATGGCGTTAGCAAGCGTGCTGCAGCGCCCTCTGGACGGGTTGGCGTCCGGCTTCGATGGGCTGGCGGAAACATCTTTCACGGACCCCACGCATCAGCAGGTGTTTCGCCTGCTTCGGGACCGCGCTTTCTTCTTGGGTTTCTTGGAGGAACTGCAGGTGGCCGAAACCGAACTGGGGGTGGGGGAAGGGGCAAACAGCTTAGCTTCCCGGCGCTGGCTTGAAGGTTTGCTTTCCAGTGACGCAAGCGAACCGTTACTGGCAGAGCTGACGGCCCTGACAGCGGTTCCACTGCCGGTCAGTGACACGCAAGGGCAGAGCCTATTCGGTCAGGGAGTGGTGCGGGCACTAGTCCGCTTCGATTTGACTGCTCAGGTGGAAAACCTGCAGTCCCGCCTCAACCGATTGCCCCCAGATTCTCCCGATGCGGAAAGCACTTTCGCGGAGCTGATGGAAGTGCAGGGGCGGCTGCGTTCACTGCGCGACGAAAACGTAGGCTAGGGCGAGGCGGGAAAACCAGCAGACAGCAAGGGGCGGGCAGTAGGTCAGCAGTAGGCCAGGAGTATGCGGACAGTAGGCCAGGAGTATGCGGACAATGGGCCGAGAGTAGGCCGGGAGTGGGCGGGAGTGGGCCACGACTCGGTGGGAGGTGACGGCGTGACCAACGCTTGCGGACCGGCGGGTGACAACCGGTTTTCCCCATCCACTGCGGATAGGGTCAACCCTTACGCTTTGACAGTCACAGGGCCGACTGGCGCAGCAGTAGGGGGTGCTTCGGGCGCTGTCGGGGGAGCTTCCGTTCGGGTGGACTCCGTCAGGCTGACGCCGCGACCCCCTGCCGGACATCGGACCCAGTTCTTCCCCCAGCGGGAAGCCTCGCCTGCCCCCACCCCCACGACGGATGTGCCTGACAGAGGGATGCCCGGCACAGGTCGGTCTTGGCGCTGGGTGGCTGCGTCCTTGGGGGTGGTTGTCGCGTTCGTCATGGGCCTTGCTGCGGCTTCCCACACGGGGGAGAGTAAACGGTCCCAGGAGGAGCTTGTCTCAGCACAGCAGCAGGTTTCCTCTTTGGAAGCGGACCTGGAGCGGGCCCGCGGAGCGGTCCTGGACCTGGAAACTGAGTTGGAACTGCTTCGCCAAGCACCGCCCGGGGTGGGCGCCGAGCCCGACGTGGGGGATTCTGTTCCGGGGCCCCAGGATTCTGCTGTCCGGGAGCCGGCCACCGATTTCGGTGAGGGCCTGCACCTAGTCGGGCTGGACATAACACCGGGAACCTACCGGACGGGCCAGCCAGACCTTTTCTGCTACTGGGAGCGCCTCGCCAAGAACGAGTGGGGTGGCACCTCTGTTTTGGAGAGCGGCGTGCCTCAGGGCCCCAGCCAAGTCACGATCCACCCGGACGACTCAGCGTTTTTCTCCCTGGGATGCGGCAAATGGGAACTGGTTCGGTAGGCAAATGGCGTCTTAAACATCCTGAACCAGAATGATCGCCCCCGTGTCTTGTGGAAGATGATCCGCGACCGGGCGGCTGCTTGCAAGCACCTGGCCCGCGGGCAACGGGTAAGGGGCGGGTCCTAAGTTGGCAACAACCTCAATCACGCTGCTACTAGGCGTACCCTCCTTGACCAGACGGAAACGAACAACAGGGGTATCCTCCGTGTCTTTCGGGTCAACCACCCAGCTGAAACGTCCGCGGCCTAACGCCGGGTAGGTTTTTCTTAGCTGCAGCAACAGCCGCGTCCAGTGGTACATGGAACCGTCGTCCAGTTGTTGCTCAGAGACTGCCAAGTCCGCCCACTGTTCAGGTTGGGGTAGCCAAGGTGACTTGGCGCCCCTGGGGCTGAAACCGAAGGCAGCGGCATCCTGGCTGTCGCGCCGCGCCAGCCAGGGCAGCGGGACTCTGCACCCGTCGCGGCCGCGCTGCTTGCCCTGCGAGCGGTGAAACACCGGGTCTGTCAGCACCTCATCTGGCAGATCGGTCACTTCTGGCAACCCCAGCTCTTGACCCTGGTAAATGTAGGCGGATCCAGGCAATGACAGGACCAGCATGAGCATGACGCGCGCCCGGTGCCACCCGTCCGCGGCCGCTCTGGTCGCGCCTGTGACAACCTCCGGGACGTATTCACCTTGCAGTCGCTGGTCGGTGGCGTAGCGGGTTACGGTCCGTGGGTTGTCGTGGTTATCGCTCACCCACGTTGGCGATGCCCCTGCCGCTCCCAGTGCTTTCATTGAGTTGTCGATGGCGTCAGCCAGGTCGCGCGCTTGCCAAGGCTGTTTCAAAAACCGCAGGTTGAACGCCTGCTGCATTTGGTCCGGACGTAGAAGTAGAGCAACCACGTCGTCCGGGGCCCCTGTTTCCAGAACTGCCATTCGGTCCCCGGGATACTCGTCCAGCACTTTTCGCAGGCGCCGGTAAATGGGGTGGATGGGGGAGGAAGCATCATTGTGAATTCGGGGCGTTCCGTCACGGGTGTCCCGCCAGGTGCTGTCCTTGATCAGGGCATCTGAAACATCGATTCGGAACCCGTCGACACCCCGGTCTAACCAGAAGCGGAAGACGCCCTCGAAAAAATCCACCACGGCGGGGTTGCGCCAGTTGAAATCGGGCTGCCCCGGGTCAAACAGGTGGTAATACCACTGGCTAGCAGCGTCTTCCTTCCCGGGGACGCGTGTCCATGAGGGACCGCCGAACACGCTGGTCCAATTGTTAGGGGGATTCGCCCCCGCGGCTCCTTTGCCGTCCTGAAACAGGAACCAATGCCTCTCCGCAGACCCGGGGGTCGCGTCCAGGGCGCGCTGGAACAGGGGATGGTCAGTACTGCAATGGTTGGGAACCACGTCTATAACCACTTTTAGGTCCAAGTCGTGGGCAGCGCTGATAAGAGCATCAAAGTCGTTGAGGGACCCGAATGTGGGATCCACGTTGCAATAGTCAGCAACGTCGTAACCGCCATCCACCCCACCGGAAGGGTAGAAGGGGCTCAGCCACACCGCGTCCACCCCCAGTTCTTTCAGGTACGGAAGCCGGCTGGTGATGCCGGCCAGGTCGCCGACCCCATCCCCGTCAGCGTCGACGAAAGAGCGCGGGTAAATCTGGTACGTGACGGCATCCCGCCACCAGGGGGAGATCTGGTGGTCCATGCTTGAAGGCTACGGTGTGAGGCAACTTTGATTCACATGCTAATGCCGGTATATGATCTGGTGGTGGCCTAGCAGGTCACGGACCAAACGTAGAAGCAATATCGAAAGTTGGAAAAGTTGACACTCCAAACAAACCTTGAGCACATCACGACCGTTGAAGGGTTTGAACAGACCCTGGCTGACAATGAGAATGTGATGGTCTGCTGCGGGCGCATGGGGCCCATGTGCCTGCCGGTGTACGACGTGATGGAAGCACTACAGGACGAATACACGGACGTAGCATTCCGTGACATGGCTTTCGACGATCCGGTCGCGACCACTATCCGCTCACTGCCGGAGGTTCAGGGCTTCATGGGGCTGCCGTTCACCGTGTACTTCCGCAACGGCGAAGTTGTGGCAGCGACCTCATCCATCCAATCAATGGATCAGGTAACAGCCATTCTGGACGAGAACTTCTCCTAAAGGCAGGGCCACACATGACCACTAACGTGGATGAGCGTTTCGATCTTATTGTTCTAGGTGCCGGCCCGGCGGGCCTTACAGCCGCCCTTTACGCGGCGCGTGCCCGCAGAAGTGTGTTGGTACTGGACACCGGCACTCCCGGCGGCCAAATGGTGCTCACCCACGCGGTCGCTAACTATCCCGGGGTGGAACAGACCAGTGGCCGGGAGCTTTCCCAGACCATGCTTTCTCAGGCTGAGGCGTTCGGGGCGACCGTCAAGAAATTTGCGCGCATCAGCACCGTTGATTTCTCAGGCGAACCGAAAACGGTGACGTTGCGCAACGGAACCACTTACGCTGCGCCGACAGTGATTATTGCGACGGGCGGTGTTCCCCGGAAACTGGGGGTGGAGGGCGAGGACCGTTTCTTCGGCCAGGGAATCTCCTACTGTGCGACCTGCGACGGTGAGTTCTTCACAGACAGGCCCATCGCAGTGGTGGGTGGGGGTAACTCCGCTTTGGAGGAGGCGGTTGCGCTCTCCGAATACGCATCCGAAGTGACGGTAATCCACGAGTTCGACCAGTTTCAGGCGGAGCCGTGGCTGGTTGCCGAGGCCCAAAAGAATCCGAAGATCAAGTTCCTGATGAACCAGCGGGTCACGGGCTTCGGTGGCGAGCCAGGTTTGGAATACGTCGAGGCAGCTCCTAAGGCGGGCGAGGACGGGCAGGCACTTACAGCCGAACAGGTCTCAGCTGAACAGGTCCCAGCCGAGCAGGTCCCAGTGGACGGCACGTTCATTTTCATTGGCTACGTGCCGAATACCCAGTTCTTGGACGGGGCCTTGGAGGTCAACGATCGCCAAGAGGTCCTGACCGATAACCTGATGGCCACTTCCGTCCCGGGGGTGTTCGCTGCGGGTGATGTCAGGGAGAAACGGGACCGACAGATCACCACTGCAGTTGCCGACGGCACGGTGGCGGCCCTCTCAGCTCTTGCGTTCCTGACTGATTGAGGGTAGTCAGTTAAGACGAGGTGAGAATGAGCGTTCAACTAGATTCGGTCTGTCGCGCGTTGGCGCATCCGCTCCGGAGGCAACTGTTGGAAAGCCTCGGGACTGGTGAGTGTGATGTGGGCATTCTGCAGCAGAAAACCGCGGCCGACCAGCCCGTCGTTTCGAAGCATTTGGCCGTCTTGCGTGAGGCGGGCTTGGTCGAGGTCCGCACCGACGGCAGGCGCAGGTGCTACACGTTGCGCGACCCGGAAACGACGGTGCTAGTACTCACGCTGCTGCGTCAACTAAGCCAGCAGGAGGAGCCGGCCGCCGCGCGCGTTTAGCCTTGGCCGTTCACCAGGCAGTGGGTTGGTGAACGGCACATCAAGGGGGTGTCTGGACGTCGGCAGCAAGATGGGGTCCGGCTGGGCCAAGGGGCGCAGAGTAGGGCCCCCGGGGAGGGCCGGCGCGAGTCGGCTGCGCTGAGTAGGCGATGCCTGGCCAGGGGGCCCTTGACAGGTCCAGGCGGCTATCCCAGGGTCAGGTTCAAGACGCAGTTCCAATCGGCTTGTTACTCGCAGTGAGGCAAAACCCGGGGCGGTGCACAACACGTGCCGCTCTGGGTCTTTTTTGTTAACGCAAGTGTCTAGGGCCCCCTGATCTCCAAGGACGACGAATGGCAAGAGTTGATTTCAAAGGTCTAGCAGACCAGATTCTCACGGACGTGGGAGGCCCAGACAACGTCCTGTCCGCCTCCCATTGCATAACACGCCTAAGGCTGAAACTTAAGGACTCTTCGAAAGTTGACAAGGCCGCCGTTGAGGGCCTGGACGGGGTCATTACGGTCGTTGAGGCCGGAGGACAGTTCCAGGTGGTGATCGGTGACGACGTGCCGAAGGTGTACGCAGAGTTTGTGAAAGATGCCGGGGTAGGCGCTGGAGAACCGGTGGTGGAGGACGGCCCAAAGGCCAACCCTTTCAACCAGTTCATCGACATGATCTCGAAGATCTTCCTGCCAATTCTGTGGACGTTGGCTGGCGCGGGCCTCCTCAAAGCCTTCCTAGCCCTATTCATCACCCTTGGCTGGATCAATCCTGAAGGCCAGAACTACCTGATTCTGAACGCGCTTTCAGACTCCATCTTCTATTTCTTGCCCTTGTTCCTAGCCGTAACATCGGCCAGGCGCTTTGGCGCAAACGAGTTCACGGCGATGGCAATCGCAGGTGCGCTTGTGTACCCCCAGCTAATGGAACTGGCAGATGCGACCATGGCGGGCGAAGAAGCGCACTTCCTTGGCATTCCGGTTGTTATGATGTCGTACGCTTCCTCGGTGATTCCCATCGTCCTCGCAGTGTACGTGCAGTCGAAGCTGGAATCCCTGACGGAAAAGCTTCCGAAGGTGATCCGGAACTTCACAGTGTCCATGATCTCGCTTCTAGTCATGGTTCCCCTAACGCTGATAGTGGTCGGACCGGTCACTTTGGCACTGTCCAACTGGGTTGCGGACGGGCTCAGCGCCCTATTCGACTTCGCGCCGTGGCTTGGCGGTGCGTTAATGGGTGGCTTCTGGCAGGTGTTCGTGATGTTCGGACTGCACTGGGGATTCATTCCGGTGATCCTGACGGACCTGACAACAATTGGCTATTCCGTGATGGCGGGCGCACTGCCCGCTGCCGTCCTCGCACAAGCTGGGGCTGGCCTCGCCGTATTGATCCGCTCGCGGTCTGCCAAACGTAGGGAGGGTGCTGGGGTCTGAGTGCCCCCGCCGGGACTCGAACCCGGGACCAACGGATTATGAGTCCGCTGCTCTAACCGACTGAGCTACAGGGGCCTTTCCTGGCCTTAGCGGCCAAAGCACACTCTAGCTGGAATACGCGAGAAACTGAATTGGAAAGCCACCGCGCCGGCCACCGCGCCGATCACTGCGGTGCTCCGAGTAAGCTGAGTCCATGAGTAAATCAGCAGCACGAAGTCACATCCCCGAGACCCAGCGGGGCGGCCCAGTGGAGGCCCTGGAAGACGGCAGGTCGATCGCCGCAGGTCCCGACGTCCTAATGGTCCTGAACGAGGACGGGATAGAGGATTCCGGACTGTGGCACGAAGTCCAATTCGCGTCCTGGGACGCGCCCTCCCGCCAGTTGAGGGTCGTGTGGACCCAGCCAGACCGGGCACCCATTGAGGGTGTGACGGTGTCTGACCATCCAAAATGGTTGATGGAGAAGGTGACGACCTTTGTGAACAAGACCATCGTGGACACGCGTTCGTTCGATGCGTCCAGTGGGGGACGGGTGACCGCTAGCGTGCGGCGAAGGGCGGACGGGGAGCTCTTTAGCACCGTTGTGGTCAGCGGAGCCGTGTCAGACGCTGAAGTTGAGCGCGCGTGGCAAATGGAGGCGGACCTGCGCGCCGAGCTGGGGATGGACTGATCATCCTGTGGGCTCCCTTACAGGGGTTTAATTTGCCCTCAGGCCACATCGGTGCCTAAACTTACTCACGTATTCCTGCGTAGCTCAGCGGCAGAGCTCCCGACTGTTAATCGGGCGGTCGTTGGTTCGAATCCAACCGCAGGAGCTTTT
>CAYFVT010000019.1:0-14944 GCA_964346705.1 uncultured Actinomyces sp.
CGCATTCCCCTCGAACTGGTCGGTGGAGCGTGCGATACTGGGGATGATCGGCTTGGGGGCGGCGATTGCTGCTTCCAGGGTTGGTTTTTGGGTGGCATGTCGCGGGGCCTTCCCGATAGATTTGATGCCGAGGAACCGGACGGACACAAAGTGAGGCTAAAAGTGAGAAAAAAGAAGAAAGACGCACGCGTCGCGAAACTAGCGGAAAAGGCCGACGATATTGTGGAGGCCGTCTCAGGCCAAGCACACGACGCGGTAGAAAAGGCGAAAGACGTCCTGGAAAGCCAGATTGAAACGAAGGTTGCGGAGAAGCCGAAGAAGAAGCGCGGCAAGAAGGTCTGCGGTTTCGGTCTGCTGCTGAGCCTGCTTGGCGGTGTCGGCTACCTGCTGTGGCGCCGCTCCCGTCCAGTTGAGGACCCCTGGTCGGAGGAGTACTGGGTGGACCTGCAGGAAGAGGTCCGTGCGGAGGCCGAGAAGGAACAGGCCGAAGCAGACCAGGCGTTGGCTGAAGTGATTGAAGAGGTCGAAGAGGCCATCGAAGAAGCCGAACGCAACTAGGTTCTAACCCAAGTTCTACGGCCGCCCCACAAGTAGGTGGGTCGCAGCCCAACTGGCAAAGCCCGGGGTGGTTTCTCCCCGGGCTTTTTGCTGCCCGAAAGCTGCCCCGACCGGTACCAGCAACACGCCCAGTCCTGGGATAACGGGGTGATTGTGGGATAACGGGGTCGTGAAAACCCCTGAAAACCGGCCTCTTTCGTTCCCCGCGGTCCCACGATCACCCGGTTATCCCGCAACCGCACGTGTCCGTGCTCCACCCCGCAGGGCAGGTGATTGGGGGTGTTCCGCCCACTTTGGTAGCTTCCAGCAGAAGACAGGTGATGCAGCAGGCACTGACGTAGGACCGTGAGGGACCGAATGGAACTCAGGTTAGTGGAGTGTTACCCGCACGCACAGCCCACGGCTGTTGTGAATGTGGGGGTAAGTCAGATTTGGTGGAGCCGAGGGGACTCGAACCCCTAACCCCCTGCTTGCAAAGCAGGTGCGCTACCAATTGCGCCACGGCCCCTAGAGGGGTGAATGGTGGGCCTAGCTGGACTCGAACCGGCGACCTCAGTCTTATCAGGACTGCGCTCTAACCAACTGAGCTATAGGCCCCACGCACACAGACACATTACCCGATTGCTGCAGGGATCAGCAAACCTGAACGCGCAAAAATTAGTGGAAGAGGACGAGCTAAAACTCACTCATCCATCAACGACACTTGAATGCCACCAACCAGCATGGCAATCAGGTTGTACAACAGTGCACTCAGCGTGGCTAAGGCTGTGAAGATGACCACGTTCACCACACCCAGGATGGTGGCGTAGGAAATAACGCGCGGCAAACGCACGTATTCCAGCAGAACCATGAACCGTTCGGCACCAAGTTCGGTCAGGAAATCTTCGACGGCCCCAAACACGTTCATGCCGTCCAAGAAAAACCAGACCGCAATAATAGAAACGACAGTGGCGAAGCCCAAGGCGATGGAGATCAGGAACCCCGTCTTCAAAACCGACCAAGGGTCAATTTTCGCCAAGATCAGGTCGATTTGGCGCGGCTCATCCTCGTATTCGACGTGGGTTTCGCTAACCGACTCCTCTGCGTACCCCTGGCCAGCTGCGGCAGCAGACCGATACTCCTCCGAGTAGGAGTCAGTCACCGTTTCGGTCCTTTGGAAACCTTCAGACATCGTTATTCTCCTCAGCCTGCTCTTCCTGGTCAGAGCCTACCTGAGGTTCCGCGTTGCGAGCTATAGCGATAACGCGATCCTCATCATCGGGGCGGGTCAGAATAACACCCTTCGTGTTCCTGCCGGTCGGGCGCACGTCCGCCACGGAAACACGGATCACTTTCCCGCTTTCCATGATGGCCATGATGTCCTCTTCCGGCTCCGTCACCAGGGCGCCAACCAGTGCCCCCCGGCCCGCATCCAGATCAGCAACCTTGATTCCTTTACCGGCCCGGCCCTGAGCGCGGTAATCCAGCAATGGGGTGCGTTTCGCGTAGCCGCCCTCGGTGACCACCAGCAGGTCAGCGTCATCCCGCACGGTTTCCATGGTCAGGACCTCATCACCCTCATCCAAGTTCAACCCGCGAACCCCGGAAGCGGTCCGACCCATTGGGCGCAACGCCTCCCGGGACGCATGGAAACGCAAAGACTGACCGTTCTTCGACACCAGGATCAAGTCGTCTTCCTTGTTCGCTAACTGGGCTGAAACCAGTTCGTCGGGTTGGCCGTCCTCGTCCTCACGCAAATTAATCGCAATCAGACCAGAAGTGCGCGGCGAATCGTAGGCTTCCAGTTTCGTTTTCTTAACCAGCCCGCGTTTGGTGGCCAGCACCAGGTAATCAGCAGCCTGATAGTCCTTCAGGGTCATGACCTGACTGATTTCCTCACCCGGACGGAACGCCAACTGGTTCGCCACGTGACCGCCACGGGCATCACGCCCACCCTCCGGCAACTCATACGCTTTCGCCCGGTACACCTGACCCATGTTCGTGAAGAACAGCAACCAGTCGTGGGTGTTAGTAATGAAGAACTGTGCGACCTCATCATCATCCCGCAGGGACGCGCCGCGCACACCCTTCCCCCCGCGACGCTGAGCCCTGTAAGCATCCATCTTCGTCCGCTTCGCGAAACCACCACGCGAGATGGTGACCACCACGTCCTCTTGCGGGACTAGGGACTCAATGGAAATTTCGGGACCATACGGCACGATCTCCGTCACCCGGTCATCACCGAAACGGTCAGTGATTTCAGCCAGTTCCTGACTGATAATTTCCCGCTGCCGCTGCGGGGAAGCCAGAATCCCCTCCAACTCCGCCACGGTCCGGGTGATTTCAGCGTGCTCATCCAGGATCTTCTGCCGCTCCATGGCCGCCAAACGGCGCAACTGCAACGCCAGGATCGCATCCGCCTGCACCTGGTCAATGGACAGTAACTCCATTAACCCCAGGCGCGCGTGCTCCACGGTTTGCGAACGGCGGATCAGCGCAATGACCTCATCCAACGCATCCAAAGCCCGCAGGTAGCCTTCCAAAATGTGGAGGCGTTCCCGGGCCTTCGCTAAACGGAACTGGGTGCGACGCACAATCACGTCTAACTGGTGCTTCACCCAGTAGTAGACAAAACCATCCAAGCTAAGCGTCCGGGGCATCCCATCAACCAGAGCCAGCATGTTCGCCGGGAACGACTCCTGCAAAGACGTGCGCTTATACAAGTGGTTCAGCACCACATTGGGAATCGCGTCCCGCTTCAAGACAATGATCAGACGCTGGCCGTTGTGGCCGGAAGTTTCATCCCGAATGTCCGAAATACCCTGAATGTCACCGGTCCGCACCAACTCCGCGATCCGGGCGGTCAACGTATCCGGGTTCACCTGGTACGGCAGGGCTTTCACCACTAGGCAGGTGCGGCCGTGGATCTCTTCAATATCCACAATCGCCCGCTGAATAATGGACCCGCGTCCCGTGCGGTAAGCCTGCTCAATCCCTTCACGCCCCAAAATGGTGGCGCCCGTCGGGAAGTCAGGACCAGGAATAATTTCCAGTAGTTCTTCCAGCAGTTCCTCACGCGTCGCCTCCGGGTGGTCCAAATACCACTGCACCCCAGCAGCCACCTCACGCAAGTTATGCGGCGGAATCCTGGTTGCCATCCCCACGGCAATACCCTCAGAACCGTTTACAAGCAGGTTCGGGTAGCGGGCCGGCAGCACGGCCGGCTCCTGGTTCCGCCCGTCATAGTTATCCTGGAAATCAACCGTGGCCTCGTCAATATCCCGCACCATTTCCAGCGCCAGCGGGTCCATTTTAACTTCCGTGTACCTGGGGGCCGCGGCACCCAAGTTTCCGGGGGAACCGAAGTTACCCTGCCCATCAACCAGCGGATACCGCATGGACCAGGGTTGAACCAGGCGGACCAGGGCGTCATAAACCGAGGCGTCACCATGCGGGTGGAAGTGGGACATGACGTCACCAACCACGCGCATTGACTTATAGAACCCAGCATTCGGGCGGTAACCACCGTCATACATGGTGTAAACAATTCGCCTGTGAACAGGTTTGAAACCGTCCCGCACGTCAGGCAGCGCCCTGCCCACAATGACACTCATCGCATAGTCCAAGTAGGACTTCTGCATTTCCTTTTCCAGGTTTACCGGGTCAATCCGCCCCGGATCCTCTGGTTCAGGGAGCGCCTCATCCGCTGCTGCCACTATGGCGTCCGCAGTGTCTTCCCGGATGAATTCCTGGTCGTCCGCGCCCTCTTGGTTTTCTTCACTCACCGTGTTTTATCTCCTTGACAGGCGCCGCTAGGCGTCAATGAACCGGACGTCGTGCGCGTTGCGCTGGATGAAATGCCTGCGGGACTCAACATCATCCCCCATCAAAATGGTGAAAATTTCATCAGCAGCCGCAGCCTCACCCACCTCCACCTGCTTCAGCAGGCGGGTTTCCGGGTCCATGGTCGTGTCCCACAGTTCCGAATAGTCCATTTCCCCCAGACCCTTATAACGCTGGATGCCACCCTGCTTGGGTAGTTTCCAGCCCTTCTCCAGGCCCTCTTCCAGCATTTCGTCCCGCTCCTCATCCGAATACACGTACTGGTGGGTAGCGTTCGTCCACTTCAAGCGGTACAGGGGTGGGGTCGCCAAATACAAGTGACCCTTTTCAACCAGTGGCTTCATGTACCGGAAGAAGAACGTCATCAGCAGCGTCGCAATATGCTGGCCATCAACGTCCGCGTCAGCCATCAGAATTATCTTCCAATACCGCAGTTTCGCGGCATCAAACTCTTCCCCGATACCCGTGCCGAGGGCGGAGATCAGCGACTGGATAGTGTCTGAGTTCAACGCCCGGTCCAGCCTGGCCTTCTCCACGTTCAGGATCTTCCCCCGCAAAGGCAAAATGGCCTGCGTGTTCGGGTCCCGCCCCAACACGGCGCTACCACCGGCGGAGTCGCCCTCCACAATAAACAACTCACTTTCGTGCGGGTCACGGGACGAACAATCATGCAGTTTTGATGGCAACGCAACAGAGTCCAGGGCGCTCTTCCGCCTGGTTGCCTCCCGCGCCTTCCGGGCCGCTAACCGCGCCATTTGCGCTGAGCGAGCCTTCCCGATGATCGCTTTCGCCTCATTCGGGTGCGCGTCAAACCAGTCGCCCAACAGCGCATACGTCTGGGTTTGAACGAACGTGCGGGCCTCCGTGTTACCCAGCTTCGTTTTCGTTTGCCCCTCAAACTGGGGTTCCGTTAGCTTCACGGACAACACGGCGGTCAAACCTTCACGGACGTCGTCGCCCGACAGGTTCTCATCCTTATCTTTCAACAGCCCGCGGTCACGCCCGTACTTGTTGAACACGGTGGTCAAAGCGGTGCGGAAACCTTCCTCATGCGCCCCACCCTCAGTTGTGTTGATCGTGTTCGCATACGTGTAAATCGTCTCCGAATACGAATCCGTCCACCGCATTGCCAGTTCCATGGACATGGACCCGGATTCCGTTTGCGCTTCCAAGTCAATAATGTCCGGAGCAATCGGGGTGGCCCGCTTCGTGGCGTCCAAATACTCCACGTAGTCCGGCAAACCACGTTCATACAGGTAAGAAACCCGGCGCCCAGTGGATTCCTCTTTGGCCTCTTCAGGTTCGCCGGTGATGTCATCCCCGACCTCATCAACCCGGACGCGTTCATCAACCAGCGTGATCCGCAAACCACGGTTCAGGAAAGCCATCTGCTGGAAACGCTGCCGCAGTGTTTCAAAGTCAAAGTCAACGGTTTCGAAAATTTCCGGGTCCGGCCAGAACGTCTGGGTCGTCCCCGTCTGGTCCGTTTCCCCCACTTGCTGCAACTCTTTCAGGGGTTTCCCGCCGTCAGCGAAACTGATTTCCCACTTGTGACCGTCCCGGTCCACCTCAGTAACCACCCGGCGTGACAGTGCGTTCACCACGGAAATACCAACCCCGTGCAAACCACCCGAAACCGTGTAACCGCCACCACCGAACTTGCCGCCCGCATGCAAAATGGTCATGACAACTTCAACCGTGGGTCGCCCCTCAGTCGGGTGCATTCCCACCGGGATGCCGCGCCCATTGTCAGAGACGCGCAGGCCCCCGTCCTCTAGGATCGTCACCTCGATGTGGTCGCAGTAACCGGCAAGCGCTTCGTCAACGCCGTTATCAACGACCTCATACACCAAGTGGTGCAAGCCACGTTCCCCCGTGGAACCAATGTACATGCCGGGGCGTTTCCGAACGGCCTCCAGACCCTCCAGCACCGTAATGTCGGACTCACCGTAAGCGTCACTGTCGACAACGTCCTCCACAGTCACATCTTCCATACCGGTTTCAAGACCGGTCGCGCCGCCCGCGGAATCCGTCACTTGCCACATCCCATCTTCGGGCGCACCCGGCCCGTCACTAATCGCACACCACACCCCAAGGTCAATCGTTTAGGGTCACTACTCAGAACCCTAAAACCCAGGTGAGCAGCGCGCTTTAATCAGCCTTCATTCTACCAAAACCACTGCTGGCACCCCATCCGTACAGGCCCTTAAGTGGGATTACTGTCTACCGCCGACCTGTGGATACGCTGCGGATACGCCCTGGGACTGGTGAGGTTGGTTGGAATCTGAAACCCGGGTAGCTTGAAATCCATGCAGAAGGCTGGATCCCCCGTATTGGCGCGCTCACCGCAGCGGCAAGACATTCAGGGTTTGCGTGCCCTGCTGATGGTGCAGGTCCTACTTTTCCACGCCTGGTTCATTGGCTCACCTATTGGTGTGGACGCGTTCATCATGATCTCCGCATTCCTCATGACCCGATCTTTTTTGAGGAGGGTCGAGGGCGGGGCCATGCCCCACTTGCTGGAACGCTGGGCCAACACTTTCAAGCGGTTGATCCCCCCACTGGGAATAGTGGTGGCTGGAACACTGGTGGCAACGTTCGCCCTGTTCCCTGTGAACCGGTGGGGAAGCCTAATCGACCAGTCCTATGCCTCCCTGACCTACTGGCAGAACTGGCTGCTGGCCTCACTTTCCGTTGACTATTACGCGCAAGATCACGCGCTGGCCAGTCCCCTGCAGCACCTGTGGTCCATGTCAATGCAGGGACAAATGTTCCTAGCCTGGCCTGTCGTCATGACGTTGGGGGTGCTTGTCGCCCGCAAAATGAAGGCCTCCCCGCGGCTGGTGGTTTTCGCCCTCTTCACCCTGATCGCTGTCACGTCCCTGGGGTGGCTCATGTTTTTTGCGCCCACGGAAGGCAGTGTCTACTTCGATACGAGGGCGAGGATCTGGGAGTTCGCCGTCGGATCCGCAGTTGCCGCCATAGCGCCCTACATTCCGTTACGGAAAGTTGCTAAATCGTATTTGACTTGGCTGGCTTTGGGCGTGCTGATCCTGTTCAGCCTGGTCCTGATTGGCAGCTACCCGGGGCCGTGGGCTCTGGTGCCACTGCTGGCAACCAGCGCAATCATGCTGTACGGGGATGAGGGGTTTCCCTTCAACGCGGGGCGCTTGCTAGCAGTCCGGC
Source organism: uncultured Actinomyces sp. (assembly GCA_964346705.1). Taxonomy (GTDB): domain Bacteria; phylum Actinomycetota; class Actinomycetes; order Actinomycetales; family Actinomycetaceae; genus Scrofimicrobium. The sequence continues at coordinate 7,567 of CAYFVT010000019.1, forward strand.
CCCTAGTTTTCTTGGGCGACATGTCGTACGCCGTTTACCTGATCCACTGGCCCATCTTCGTTTTTTATCTGCACCAAACTGGGCGGGAGCGGCTCGGGGTTTGGGACGGGCTAGCCTTGATGGCTGTGTCAGTGGGCTTGTCGCACCTGCTGACCCGCTACGTGGACCAGCCCCTACGCACGTCTGACTGGGTGAACGCGAGCACGGAGAATAAGACCTGGACCGCCCTGGTCGCCCTTGGCGCGGCTCTAGTGTTCGTTTTTTCTGGCCAAATGTCCCTGCAGCAGGTCACGCAAACCCAGCAGCGGGAAACACGTTTAGCCGAACTGGTTGCAGCGAGGCATCAGGTCCTGCGCTCTTGGCAGACCGCCACGAAGGCTGACATTGCGATGCTGCAGGCCGGTAAACCCATCGCCCCCGAGGACATGCCCCCACTGGAAGGCTTCCCGGGCGCACAGGCCCTGTTCTATGAGGGGCCCCTGGATTTGACGGCTGCCCCCATTCCCGCCCCCACAGCCGCCGAAGGACAGTGGGCCACGTACCCGGGCAAATGCTCACCAGCAGCCGGGCCATTACTCTACGAATACCAGAATGCCGGCTGCACTTCTTATGGGGATCCCGAAAAGGCTAATGCCACTGTTCTGATGGCGGGCGGTTCACACGTGGAACAGATTTTCATGCCCATCCTGCGCCCCTACCTGAAAGCAAACAACTACTACGGGGAATCAGTCCTGAAAATGGCGTGCCACTGGACGTGGCCCAACGACAAGATAGCTGCCGACTGTTCCGCGCATAACGCGAACGTGATCGAATACGTTGACGCTGACCCGCCAGACTATGTGTTCCTGCTGGTGACCTCCACTTCCACTAACTCTTCGAAGGAGCGGATGATACCCGGCATCAAAAAACTGGTGAAACACTTGACGGACCAGGGCATAACAGTGATCGGGACCCGGGACAACCTGCGTTCCAGCACGAACCTGTTCGAATGTGAAGGGAAAAAGAATCCCACCAAGCCTGGGGGCGGCTGCATGCTGAAGCAGAAAGACTTCTTCGCTAAGAAGAACCCGGCAGCCGAATTGAACAAGATCCCCGGGTTCCACTTCGTTGACACGCTGGACTTGTACTGCCAAGACGGGAAATGTCCCACCATCATCGGCAACGTCAAGGTCTACTTAGACACCAACCACCTGACGGAGGCCTACGCGGAAACGATGAGCCCCATATTCATTGAGCGGCTGGAAGAAGCCCTCGCAAACTAGGCAAACGCTCCTGCTCTCCGGAACGTGCGCTCTTGAACCTGGTGCAGACGGCCCGCCACCGGATCCTGTTTCGCGAGGTCGACGTTTGTTGGCAGATTGAGGCCCGCTCCTGCGCTCCCGGACTGGCCAGTGCGGGAGGCTTGGAGCTGATGCGGGTTCGTTGGAGCTGAAAACACCCGGAAAAGTGTGCTCCTGCGCTCCCGGATTGACGGGTTGGATCCCGGACTGCTCCTAGGCTCCCGAACTGTTTAGTTCGGTACCGCAGGGGCATACCCCGGTGTGTGTCAGGCTGCCCGTGAGATTGACATTCGTTGGCACACTTGGACCCTGGAAGTCGGATCTTTGACGACTGATGTCGATCTGGCAGAAGCGGAGCGCACTAGCCGTACGTGTCCCGGGGGCCAGGGCCACGCACGGAGCGGGGGCCGTGCGACCAGCTTGGGGCGGTCGGGGCTTTAACAACCACCCGGGTGACCACGCCTACCCCAACTTCTTCGTCAATGCGCGCCTGAATGCGGGGGATCAGCAGGCGCAGTTGCTGTGCCCACGCCGACGAATCGGCGCGTGCCACTAGGGTCCGGTCTTCAAAGCTTTCGATCGGGCAGTGATCAGCCACATTCTGCCCCACAATGTCCGGCCAACGGGCAACCACGGACGCGACTGACAGGGGCTCTTCCCAGCCGCGCTGCTCGGCCATTTTCCCCACTAGGGAACCTAAAGATTGCGGGTCCCACTTCGACGCGCGAGCACCCGTGCGGGGCTTGAACAAACCGGGCGTGGCATCCGGTTCCTCCCCCTCCACCTGGCCACCCCTCTTGCTGGGGCGTCCGGGGGCGCCGAATTTGCGGGGAGCGCGGGTAGTGTGCGCGCCCATGAAGCGGCCCCTGTTCCGGTAGCGGTCATAAACGGACTGCAGCACTTGATCGCGGCGGTCCTCTTCCGCCCCATCCTGATCCGCTTGCCCTGCAGCAGGATCATCAGCAAATTCCTCGGGAGCAGCGTCACTCATCGTCCGCCACCGCCTGATCCGGCAAGTCTTCCAGGACAGGAGTCGGGGTTTCCATGGGCTCCACCCGGCTCAGCCCGTCCTGGCCCCGGTACACCCGAAAGTGGGTGGCAGCCAAACCTTCCGGCAGGTCCCGGGCGACAGCCGCAGTAATAAAGACCTGGTCCACGTCCTCAATTAACTGCAACAGTCCCGCACGGCGGGAAGCGTCCAGTTCCGCAAACACGTCATCCAGCACCAGGACGGGCCGCTCCCCCTCCGTTGTCAGCAGCTGCAACTGCGCCAAACGTAAAGCGAGGGCGGAAGACCACAGTTCCCCATGACTGGCATACCCCCTGACAGGCAAGCCATCCAGGCTGACGCGCATGTCGTCCCGGTGCGCGCCAACCAGGTTGATGCCCCGACGCATTTCCTCCTGGCGGCGGCGCTCAATCTCAGCCAAATACTGCGCTTTACGTTCCTGCAGTCGTTCAGTGGCGTCCCCCCGGATATGACCGTCCTCCACCCGCAGGCCAGTGGCGGACCCCCCGCGTTCCGGGCCGTTCTCCGGGCTAGTTTCCTTGCCGCCTTCTAAGTACTCAACTTGCGCCACCCGGTCGTCTTGCGTGATCAGGCCATAAATTTCCTGAACCAAAGGTGCCAGCGCCGCAAGAGTGGCAGCCCGGTGTTCAGCAACCTCAGCACTGAGGGCAGCCAACTGTTCATCCCAAACATCCAGCACCGCCAACTGGTCATCACCAGCCGAACGTCGCCGTCCCAAATCTTTCAGGACTGCGGCGCGCTGTCGCAGCACCCGATCCAAATCCTGACGAACACCCAGGTAGTGCGGTTTCAACTGGGTGATCACTTCGTCAATAAACCGGCGGCGCCCGGACGGGTCACCCCGCAAAAGCAGCAGGTCCTCCGGCGCGAAAACAACCGAACGGAGCACACCCAGCAGCTCTCGGGGCTGCACCTGAGCCTGGTTCAGACGCCCCCGATTAGCGCGGCCGCGAGCAATCTCCAGTTCCAACAGGCTGCTGCGACCGCCCCGGGCAACCCGCAAGCGCACGACGGCCCCGCCGGGTGGGTCCTCGCCCTCATCCCCCACCCGAACCAGTGACGTGGGTGTGCCACCACGGTGGGAAGAAAAGTCGGACAAGTACGACAGGGCTTCCACCAGGTTCGTTTTACCGCGCCCATTCCCGCCCTGCAGAACAATCGGTCCAGGCGGAAACTCGACGACCACATCCCGGTAAGAGCGGTAGTCGGCCAACGCCAGATGCGAAACGTGCATAAGGGTGGGGCGTTACACCCCGTAACGGATGGGCATCAGCAGGTAGAGGAACCGGTCGTCAGCGGCGCCTTCTTCCTCTTTCTGCCCGGAAACCACGGCAGCCTTATTCGCTGCAGTGAAACTGAAACGCACGTAAGGGGTGTCCAACGCGGACAATCCCTCCTGCAGGAAAGCGGGGTTGAAAGCGGTTCGCAGTTCCTCCCCCGAAGTGACCAGGGGAATAGATTCCACGGCCGACGCGCCCTCGCCTTGGCCGGCTTCCAACGTGAGCATGCCGCCTTCAAAAATCAGGCGCACCTGCGTTTTCCGTTCCACCACCAACGAAACACGCTTCACGGCCTCCAACAACAGAGCCCTGTCACACACGTATTCGTGGAAAGTTTCTTTAGGGAACAGGGTGTGAACCTGCGGGTAATCCCCATCCATCAGGGACGAGGTCGCCTGCCGCTGTCCCCCACTGAACCCAACGATCCCGCCCCGCTCCCGTTCCCCCGTACCCGAAACGCTCAGGTCAACTGGGGCGCCCCCACCAAGGTAGCGTCCAACTTCGGACAGGACCCTGGACTTCACCAGCAGATCCGCGGAATACTCCGGGTCCTCCGGCTCCCAAGCCAATTCCCGCTTCGCCAAGCGGTAACGGTCTGTAGCCAAAAGACTAATCTTTGGCCCCCGAACCTCCATCCGCACCCCAGTCAGCAACGGCAGAGTGTCATCCTTAGAGGTGGCAATAGCAACCTGGGAGATGGCGGACGCCAATTCTTGCCCGTCGATCTTCCCCCGCAGAGGGGGGAAAGCCGGCAAATCCGGGTAGTCGTCAATCGGCATGGTGGACAACTCAAACTTGGCCCGGCCGCAAGTAATGAAAACTCGGTCGCCTTCAAGGGTGATCAGCACGTCCTCATCCGGCAACGCTTTCGCAATGTCGGAAACCATGCGCCCCGAAACTAGGGCCTCCCCCGGCTGGTCGACCTGACCCGCAATCTTGGTGTCCGCAGAGACCTCGTAGTCGTAGGAGGAAAATTCGACCTCATCCCCCTCAGCCTTGATGTGGATGAATCCCAGGATCGGGTTCGACGGCCGCTGCTGCACGGCACGCGCCGCCCATTGGACTGCATCCAAAAATTCTTCACGGGAGAGCCTTATTTTCACTGTTCCTCCACTACATCATCTAGCTGGCGCATCATCTGACTGACTGCACTACAGCTTACGGGTTTCGTCGGCGGGTGTGCGTCCGGCGGGTTCTTGTCATCTGGTTGGGGTAGAAGTCTAAATGCGGGAATTTCAAGTTTTCTGGTTATTTAGCTAGCTAGTAGCAGTAGTAGGGCCTGTTGATACTGTGCAAAAGCGGACTTTCGCCCGGCTGGAAGCGAAATCTGCCTGTTGACGGGAAGTGGATTGAGCTGTGGGCCGGCAGGCAGCGTTGTGGAATTACGGTCCGGTAGGGATGGCAGTTCACATTTTCCTTGTAACTTGTTCAGGGAAATCACAACCTTTGGACAGGTTTGGGGCTGTCAGCCCACAATCAGCCTGTCAGCTCAGACTTCCGTAGGGAATTACAAGCTTGGAAGATGTGGACAACCACCTTTTCAGCGGGTTTTGTGGTTACTGCTCCCGCGCCTTGCGTTTGATCCGGTTAGTCAGCTCGGTGACGTGGTTGTAGGTTTCGCGGCGCTCCGCCATTAGCCCCGAAATTTTCTTGTTCGCATGCATAACAGTCGTGTGGTCGCGCCCGCCGAAGGCTGCCCCAATTTTGGGTAGGGACAGGTCCGTCAATTCGCGGCACAAGTACATTGCGATCTGCCGCGCTTCCACCATTGGGCGCGACCGGTCAGAGGACGTCAACTGTTCAATGGTCACGTCGAAGAACGAGGCCGTTTGCCCCATTATTAGCGAGGCCGTTATTTCAGTGTCTTCCGGGTCCGACAGGATATCCTTCAGAACCATTTGGGCCACGGGCAGGTCAATATGCTGGTCGGTTAGGTTCGCGAATGCTGTTACACGCAGCAGGGCGCCTTCAAGTTCACGGATGTTTGCGGAAATGCGGGAAGCGATGAACTCCAGCACTTCCGGCTCTACGTTGATCCCTTCCGCGGTGGCTTTCATTTGCAGGATCGCGATCCTGGTTTCCAGGTCCGGCGGTTGCACGTCGGTTATTAGGCCAGCCGTGAAGCGGCTGCGCAAACGATCCTCAAACCCCGACAGCTCTTTGGGGGGCACATCGGACGTGATCACGATCTGTTTGCCCGCGTTATGCAGCGAGTTGAAGGTGTGGAAAAATTCTTCCACGGTTTCCTTTTTCCCCTGAATGAACTGGATGTCGTCAATCAGTAGCAGGTCAGTCTGCCGGTAGCGGCGTTTGAAAGCTTCCTTCTTCCCTTCCATGATGGCGTTGATGAAATCATTCGTGAACTCTTCGGAGTTCACGTACGTGACTTTCGCGTGCGGGAAAAGGGAAATGGCGTAGTGACCGATCCCGTGTAACAGGTGAGTCTTGCCTAGCCCTGAGTCGCCGTAAATGAAGAGGGGATTGTAGGCGCGGGCGGGGGCCTCCGAAACGGCGAGGGCGGCGGCACTAGCGAAACGGTTGGACGCACCCGTAACAAACGTGTCGAAAGTGAACTTTGGGTTCAGCCGGGCCGCGGCCGGGTTCGGCTGCTGCAGGGGGTTAGATAAGGGGACGAAGCTGGGCAACGGGTCGGAAGGTCCGGGCACAGCACCCGGCTCAGTGGGCGCTGGGTCGTCCTCACCACCCGCTTCCAAACTGGGATCCACGGTAAGAGCAATCCGTACTTCCCGGCCCAAAGTTTCGCTTAAGGCTCCCGTGAGGCGCGGGGCAAGCCGGGTTTCAATAAAAGTTTTGGTGAAGTCATTGGGGACAGCCAGCAGAATAGTGCTGTCAATGTCCCCCAGCGGTTTCACCATCTCCAGGAAGGCAGCGTGGGCTGGGCCCAAGTCTTCTGGGCTGATTGCTGTGACCGCGCGGGTCCAGGCTGCAGCCAGTGAGGGCTCTTGCATTAGGCCATCCTTTCAAGGGGTAATCCCCGGGGGTAATCCCGGGCCTGCCTGTCACAAAGCCCGAGTTAGGGGTGAGTTTGCGCACTGCTGGTCCCCTCCCCGCGCACATACTCTACCGCCAAAACAAAGTTATCCAGGGGTGGGGAAGAACCTGTGGATAACACAGTACTGACTTACATCGTTGTTATTTACACGAATGGGGCATGTAGGCCGCGGTTTACAGGAGGTAACGAAGCGAGATGTGGGCGGCCCTGGGGATAACTTCCGGGTTTATGCACGGGTATATGCACAGGTGGGGATAACCCCCAGGTACAGGGGAGCGGGTGCGGGTGTATTGACCAACCAGCATGTTGCGGCTTACGCTGTTTCGGCGTGTCCGTGGGCGAAAAAGCTGCCCTCGGACCTTTAGACTTGTCAAAACAGGCAGCGCCGTGCTGTCCATGCTAGGAGTAAAAATGAGTAAGCGGACATTTCAGCCGAATAACCGCCGCAGGCACAAGGTGCACGGATTCAGGAAGCGGATGCGGACCCGCGCCGGTCGTGCGGTGCTAAACGCACGCCGCCGAAAGGGACGCGCCAAGATTTCCGTGTAACCGCTGGGTTCACGGGCAGCAACGCTGCAGTGCTTCCAGCCAAACACCGCCTCTCGCGGCAAGAGGGATTCAGCCAAACGCTTCGTCGCGGCCGCAGGGCCGGCAACCGGGCGTTGGTTGTTTCTGTCGACCCTGCTCCCCGGCCCCCGGTAACTGGTCATCCAATCGCTGACCCGCCAGAAGACTCAGAAGGGGACCCAGAAGAGGACTCAGCCGTCGAGTTGGC
>CAYFVT010000019.1:15044-20795 GCA_964346705.1 uncultured Actinomyces sp.
CCGGGCATGGGGTCCGTGGATGCGGGTGACATAAAGGCGGGCATCATTGTGGGTAAACGCCAGATCCCGCGGGCTGTTGACAGGAACCGGGTGAAGCGACGTTTGCGGCATCTGCTGGCAGACAGGCTGACCCAGAACACTATTGGTGGGGGCACTACGGACGGGGCGGCGACCAGTTTGCCCCCGGGTTCGCGGATTGTGGTGCGGGCATTGGGGCCAACCAAGAAAATGAGTAGCGCGCAGTTAGCGGACAACCTGGACCGTCTTTTGACCAGGCTGCAGCCTGAGGGCGGGTGGTAAGTGATGCTCCGTTCCCTGTTTACTGCACCCATTCGGTTTTACCAGAAGTTCCTGTCCCCCCACCTGCCTAGAACCTGCCGGTATTATCCGACATGCTCCGCTTACGCGGTGGGGGCTGTTGACACTCACGGGGTTCTTAAGGGGTTTCTGTTGGGGTCTTGGCGGATTCTGCGTTGCAACCCGTGGAGTTTAGGTGGCGTTGACCACGTGCCCCCGAAAGGGAGCTGGACAGCACCCGAATGGGTGCCCCCCGACGACTGGGTCGGGTACAACCTGCAAAAAGATGGCGACAACGCCAAGGAACAGATTAGGGGCAACGAAGAATGACCCCTTACAGTGACTGTGAATCGAGCGTTGCATCGCCCGCAGCGCGTGTCGGTAAGGAGCCCTAAGTGGACCGGTTTTTACATCCCATAATCGTTGCGTTTGCATGGATCTGGGTAAATTTACATAAGGGTCTGGTCTTCCTTGGTGTGCCTGATGGCCCCGGGTTCGGTTGGGTGTTGTCGATCATCCTGATGACCGTCCTCGTCCGCCTCGCAATTCTGCCGCTGTATCTGAAACAGATTCGCTCCATGCGGAGTATGCAAGTCCTGCAACCCGAAATTAAAAAGCTGCAAGACAAGTACAAGGGACGCAAGGACGCGGCGTCCCGCCAAGCGCAGCAAGAAGAAATGATGGCGCTGTACAAGGAGCACGGCAGTTCGCCGTTTGCTTCCTGCCTGCCAATGATGGTTCAACTCCCGGTCCTTTTCGCCCTCTACAGGGTGATCTTTGCTGTCGAACAAATTAAAGACGGTACATATTCCTACCCGGCCTTGGGGCCGCTAAACCAGACGGTTGCTGTAGACATTGATGCTTCCACCGTGTTTGGTGTGGGCCTTTCACAGTCGATTGGGACAAGCCCGCTGCCTACGCACAAGGCTGTTTTCATTGTCTTCATCATTGTGATGGTGGCGCTGCAGTTCCTGACTATGCGTCTGACGATGACGAAGAACATGGCGCCGCAGACGGACCCGAACAACCCGATGGTCCGCAGCCAGAAGTCCATGATGTACCTGATGCCTGCCATGTTCATCATGACGGGGCTGATCTTCAAGATGGCGCTGCTGGTGTACATGGTCACCACAACAACGGTTGGGTACTTGCAGCAGTTGTGGGTCGTGAAAGCAATGCCGACCCCCGGCTCCCCGGCTTACCTGGAGCTGATGGAGAAGCGTGAAGCTCACTATAAGAAGTGGGCGGCCCCCGTGTTTGAGCAGATGGATGCTGACATGCGCGCCCTCGACGGGGATGAGGAAGGGATTGTTGCCCTGCAAACCGCCACCTGGGAGCAGATTGAAAAGCAGGGACGCAAGCAGAAAATAAATACTGACTTCCCGGAAGACTGGTCCGCGGAGGATCGTTTGGCGGCGTACCGTCCTCTCGCCTTTGAAGAGTGGAAATCGGTTCCTGACGAACTGTGGATGAATCAGCTGGTGAACCAGAAGAAATCTCAAAAGGCAAGGGCGGAAGCGCAGAAGGCGCGGCCCAGGAACTTGTCGCGCGCTCAACGGCAGCGGGTTGCGGAGCGTGAGCGGCGTGAGAAGGAAGCGGAAGCGAAGCGTGAAGCACGCCGAGCGAAGAGGGACGCCCAACGCGCGAAGCAGGGTGGGAACCTCACTGACGAGGAGATAGCCCGGCGCCGTCAGGAGCGTAAGGCTGAGCGCCGTCAGCAGGCAAAAAATAAGCAGCAGAAAAAAGATCAGGGAAATCAGTAGTCTGGCAGCAGCCTGGACTTTGGAGGAAAAATGAGTGACGCCACAAGCGACCAGGAGAAGCGTTTAGAGGAAGAGGGCGAGGTCGCAGCCGACTACCTTGAAGAGCTTCTGGACATTGTCGACCTGGATGGGGACATTGAGATAGGTGTCGAAAACGACCGGGCCTCGGTGGCGCTGGTAGCGGATCACGCTGATTCTGGGTTGTCCCAGTTGGTGGGCGAGGACGGGGAGGTCCTAGACGCCCTTCAAGAGCTAACCCGTCTTGCTGTGCAAACTTCGGTTGGGGAACGCAGTCGCCTCATGCTGGACGTTGATAACTTCCGCGCAGACCGGAAGCGGGAGCTGCAAGTTATTGCGGGGGACGCCGTGGCGCAGGTGAAGGAAGAGGGCGTGTCTGTCGATCTTGAACCCATGAATCCTTTTGAACGGAAAGTGTGCCACGACGTGGCCGCAGCCGCAGGACTAGTTTCTGAGTCCGAAGGGTCTGAACCGAACCGTTACGTAGTGATCCTGGCACCGGAGAGTGACGAGTGAAGCGGGAGGCCCCCTCCCCCGTCGTTTTGGCCCTATTCGGGCCGCATGCCGGCAAGATTGAGCAGTTCGCTGACCTGCTGGCCACGCATGGGGAAGAGCGTGGGCTGCTTGGCCCGCAGGAGTCGGAACGGATCTGGTCCCGACACATCGTGAACTCCGCTGCGCTACTGGGGTTTCTGCCCCAGGAGGGCACCGTCATTGACGTCGGTTCGGGCGCGGGCCTACCCGGAATTGTCATTGCGATTGCCCGCCCAGACCTGAAGGTCACCCTGTTGGAACCAATGGAGCGGCGTGTCGCATGGTTGGACGAGGTCGTAGAGACGCTAGCTCTGACCAATGTGGAAGTTGTGCGCGGGCGCGCTGAACAGATGGAGCGGGGCTTCCGGGCGGACGTTGTTACATCACGTGCTGTGGCGGGGTTAGGCAAACTGATCCGCTTAACGCAACGACTGATAGCCCCGGGTGGTCGCATGCTAGCCCTGAAGGGAAGGCGGGCTAGCTTCGAGGTGGACGCGGCTAAGCCAGAGCTGCGGAAATACCACTTGGACGCTTCAGTTCATGAGGTCATGTCTTTGATGGACGATGAAGCCACGTACGTGGTGGAGTGCGTTCGTAACCTTTAGCCCGGTTTCAGTTGGCTGATTGCGGGGGCCGACACGGGGGAAGCCTGCGACTCTTGGTTGTCGGCAGGCGGGACTAAACTGTGCCTTGGTTGAGCGTAGGTCGCCCTGATTTAGCGACTCAGGAAGAGCTTTGAAGGAGAGGTGTAATGTGGAGAAGTTTGTAGACGGTGCCTCTCCCCTGCTCAGCCAGTTGGCGAAGAACTACCGGGACCTGGATGACCTCAACCAACGTGACACTCCAACGCTGGCTGAACCGGTTGTTATTGCTGTGGCTAACCAGAAGGGTGGGGTCGGGAAGACGACCACCACGGTGAATGTCGCGGCGGCCCTAGCTTCGGGCGGGTACAGGGTCGCGGTGGTCGACTTGGATCCCCAGGGGAATGCTTCCACCGCACTGGGAGTACCTCACCCGCAGGGCACTCTTTCAACCTATGAGGCCCTTCTGCAGCTAGCGCCCCTTCAGGACGCGATGGTGGCCAGCCCTGGCGTGGACAACTTGTGGGTTTCTCCCGCGACCATTGACCTCACGGGCGCGGAGCTTGAGTTAGTTGATCACCGGCGCAGAACCGAACTGCTTGCTGATTCGATTGACCAGTTCTTAGCGCTTGGTGCTGTGGACGTGGTCCTTATTGATTGTCCGCCCTCGTTGGGTTTGCTGACCCTGAACGGATTGGTGGCGGCGCAGGAAGTTCTTATCCCCGTGCAGGCTGAATACTACGCGCTTGAGGGGCTGTCCATGTTGGGCAATACAATCTCTCTGGTCCGTGATTCGCTTAACCCAGATCTGGCGGAACCATTGATTTTGCTGACCATGATCGATGGCAGGACCAACCTCAGTTCCGATGTGGCGGCAGAGGTGAGGGAGCATTTCGGATCTAACGTTCTGACGCAGGAAGTTCCGCGCAGTGTGCGAATCTCGGAGGCCCCAAGTTACGGGCAAACAGTCATAACCTATGATCCGCGCGGGGTTGGTGCGGTCGCATATCGGAAAGCGGCGGCTGAATTGGTGGACGTGTTAGTCCAGAAGGGAAACCAAAATGACTGACACGGGTGGCGAGCAGGAACGGCCTGGAGGCGCCGGGCGCAGGGCTCGTGGTGGCCTGGGGCGGGGACTGGGTGCGTTGATTCCGGGGGCGGAGGCCCAGCCTACGGAGCCGACACGCCCTCTGGATGTTCTTTTCCCAGATCTTACTGGAACTGGGGCGCGCAAAGACCGCGGGGGATCAGCGAAAGACTTACTTTCCCCCGGCACACGATCTAAACGGAATGTTTCACGTGAAACACGGACTGGTTCGGAAAGTGCATCAGCTCCGGAGGCCGTCCCTGCTAAGTCAGGCGCCGATGTTTCACGTGGAACAAAAGTGGAACCCGAAGCTCGGTTAACGTCGACTCGCACATCAACGCCCGCTGGCCTCGATGTTTCACGTGAAACAGTTCAGGGGCCGGAGAAAGGCGCTTTAAAGCGAAGCAGGGGTACCTCGTCCGGGGTGGATGTTTCACGTGAAACATCCGAATCTTCCAACCGCGCCCATCCGACGACACCTGAAGGCGCCCCCGAAACCGTCCGGAAGGCCAGTGTTGCAGCCGGAAGCGGGGGGCGCACGAAAGAACAAACGAGCGCCGCGTCAGGCGAGGACTTGAGCGAGGTTCCAGGAGCGTCCTATGCCGAGGTTCCACCCGAGTGGATCATCCCCAACCTGATGCAGCCTCGGCAAGTGTTCGGCGTGGAGGAGCTGGAAGAACTAGCAGCTTCAATTGCCGAGGTCGGCGTCCTGCAGCCCGTGGTGGTTCGACCTATAACGGAAGCCACGCTGGCCGAAGAGGGACAACGCGATCGGCTAAAGGTGGCCCTGGAAGCACAGCCGGACGCACGCTATGAGCTAATCATGGGGGAGCGGCGGTGGCGGGCAGCCCAGGTTGCTGGAATAGACGAGCTGCCCGTTATTGTCCGTCAAACTGACGAAGATGAGCTGCTGCGTGAAGCGCTGATTGAGAACCTGCACCGGGTTCAGCTCAATCCGATAGAAGAGGCCGCCGCATACAGCCAGTTGATGGAAGACTTCAACTACACGCAAGAAGAGCTAGCTCGTAAGGTTGCGAAGTCGCGGCCTCAGGTGGCGAACACTCTTCGCCTGATGAAGCTTCCCCCCTCGACGCAGCGGCAGCTAGCAGCCGGAGTTATTACCGCCGGTCACGCGCGCGCCCTCCTCGGGTTAGCTGATCCATCTCAGATCGAGTCGCTGGTGCAGCGCATCATTGCCGAAGGACTATCGGTCCGCGCCACCGAAGAGCTAGTCAAATTCGGCCAGCCTGCGCCCCACAAGAAAAAGCGGGAACCGAAACCTGTGGCCCCGGAATACGAACAGGCCGCTGCGGATCTTGCTTCCAGGCTGGACACCAGCGTGAAGATTACGGGCGGTGCCCGCAAGGGACGTGTGGTGATCGACTTCGCCGACCAAGCGGACCTGGCGCGCATCATTCAGGCCATGACGCCTGGCCGCTAGCGCGACCGCAAGGGCGCAAACGACAGGGCC
>CAYFVT010000019.1:20895-22876 GCA_964346705.1 uncultured Actinomyces sp.
GCCGGCAGCTCCGTTTCCTTGCCATGTGCGGCGGGGACAATAGGAGTGGCTTGTAGCTTGTGTGCGCTACTTGGAGCTCATGGGTGTACGCGGGGGAGCGCCCCGGAGTACACGCATTGTCTCCTACCCACTCGCATGGGCTCCGACGTGTACGCATTCCCAGGCAGCGCGGCTTGGCGCTGTCTGCTGTTGTGTGGGTGTTAAAGCTGTCCCGGCCAAGGCAACCGCCCCGGCCGGGAAAACTAAAATGGAAACTCTGCGCCCCATGGGCTCACACGGTCAGGTTGTGGGTAGCAGCTCCAAGTACTCCTGGGCATCCAGGGCTGCGCGGCACCCGGTGCCCGCCGCAGTTACAGCCTGACGGTAAGTGTGGTCGACCACGTCGCCGCAGGCGAACACACCCTTGTGGGATGTGCGTGTGCTGGGCTCCTCCACCTTGATGTAGCCCTCCTCATCCAGGGCAAGCATGCCCTCAAAAAGTGAGGAGCGTGGGTCGTGCCCAATAGCAACGAAAAGCCCCTGCACGTCGAGCGTGCTCTCTTCGCCCGTCTTCAAGTTCTTCAGTTTCAAACCCTCGACTGAGGTTGTGCCCAGCACGTCCTCCACCACAGAGTCCCACACGAACTCAATCTTCGGGTTCGCTTTAGCGCGTTCACCCATGACCTTGGATGCGCGCAGTTCGTCACGCCGGTGAATGACGGTCACTTTAGAAGCGAAACGGGTCAGGAACAGTGCTTCCTCCATTGCGGAGTCCCCGCCACCCACCACAGCCAAATGCTTATCTTTGAAGAAGAACCCGTCGCAGGTTGCACAGTAGGAAACGCCGCTGCCCATCAGGCGCTGTTCGGATTCAATCCCTAGCTTCTTGTATGAGGACCCGGTTGCCACGATCACGGCTTTCGCCCGAATCTTGTCCTTGTACAACGACAGGACCGCGGTTTCGCCTTCCAAGTCGACCTTCAACACGTCGTCATACACGATGCGTGCGCCGAAGCGCTCAGCCTGCTGGCGCATGTTTTCCATCAGGTCTGGGCCCTGGATCCCTTCGGCGAAGCCGGGGAAGTTCTCCACGTCCGTTGTGGTCATTAGGGCCCCGCCAGCATCTAGCGCCCCGGCGATCACTAGGGGCTCAAAACCCGCCCGAGCTGCATAAATAGCCGCTGTGTAGCCTGCGGGTCCCGACCCAATGATCGCTACTTCTTCAAGTTTGTCTGTCATTCTCACTCTATTCCACGACGATGTTCCAAATTTTAGCCCTGTATAAGCCTTCGTCATCAACGGGCAGGGCATTGAACGTCAACCCCAGCGCGCTGACCTTCGTCGGCTGAGCTAGTTTGATAACAGTTTGGCCGTCCACGCTTGAGGTGGCAAGTATTTCCCCTTCCCGCGGATTCCCGTCGGGGGAGGAGCGGATCACTAGTTCACCGCCGCTGCCGATAGCGTCAATTTTTATTTCGGTTACCACGGCTGACTTCTCCAAGTTCAGCAGGACACCAATTTCGCTGCCTTCTGGGAACTCGTTCTGCTCGTAGTAGCGGGAGCGCCACACAGTGTCCTGGTTGCCGTCCAAAATTGCGGCGGCCAGTTCGGGGTGGTCGCCCTCATCATCCGACCAGGAGAAGATGGTTGCACTTGTCAGTTTGGGTGCGGCTGGCGTGGTTTTGGATTTCTTCTTCTTGGACGTTCCTTCTTCTGCTTCCTCGGCAGCCGGTTCCTGTTCGAAGGTTGCTGACTGGGAGGACTGTGCTTCCAGGTCGGCGAAGAAGCGGTCCGTGTCTGGGAACAGGTTGTTAACGGCGAACCACCCGGCGGAGATGAAGATGATTACACCCAGCACCAGGGTGGGTACGGTCGGGTCGAAGCGCCCGGGTTTGCCGGCCCTTTTTGCGGGTGACATGTTTACCTTCCATCGTTGTCGCCGTGAAACTATTTGCTCAGATTCTTGTAGCGTACCTTCCGCCGCGGCCGCGGGCGGGCTGGC
>CAYFVT010000020.1:0-20889 GCA_964346705.1 uncultured Actinomyces sp.
CAGTCATGTCACCAGTGTTCGTGTCGGGGGCCAGCAATTCTAGCTACCGCGCCCAAAGCCCCCGGGACCGGAGCAATTGCCCGGCCGGGGGCCCTGGAAGTGAGGTTAGAAGAAAGGTTGAAAAAGGTTAGAAAGAGGCACGCGGGAAAGCGCTTGCACCCGCGTAAACCGCGTCCTTACCCAAATCCATTTCAATCCGGAGCAGGCGGTTGTACTTCTCCACGCGCTCACTACGGGCAGGGGCGCCCGTCTTGATCTGCCCGGAGTTGGTTGCAACCGACAGATCCGCAATGGTCGTATCGCCAGTCTCACCGGAACGGTGGCTGGTCATGGTCCGGTAACCGGCGCGGTGAGCGGCCTCAACCGCGTCCAACGTTTCAGTCAGGGTGCCAATCTGGTTGACCTTCACCAGCAGAGCATTCGCAATGCCCTCATCAATCCCCCGCTGCAAACGTTCCGGGTTGGTCACAAACAGGTCGTCACCAACAATCTGCACGCGGCTACCAATTGCCTCAGTCAGTTTCTTCCAGTCATCCCACTCATCTTCCGACAGCGGGTCCTCAATGGAAACCATCGGGTAGTCGGTGATCAGCTTCTCGTAGTACTGGATCATGTATTCAGTCGAACGGGCCTCACCCTCAAAGACATACGCGCCGTCCTTGAAGAACTCAGTTGCCGCCACGTCCAAAGCCAAAGCAACGTCCGCACCCGGCTTGTGACCGGCGCGCTCAATAGCTTCAATGATCAGGTCCAAGGCTTCCTGGTTGGAGTCCAAGTTCGGGGCAAACCCGCCCTCGTCACCCAAACCGGTTGCCAAACCACGCTCTTGCAGGACAGCCTTCAGTGTGTGGTAAACCTCCGCACCCCAACGCAGCGCCTCACGGAAAGTGGGGGCACCAATCGGGGCGATCATGAACTCCTGAATGTCAACGTTCGTGTCCGCGTGGGACCCGCCGTTCAGGATGTTCATCATGGGAACAGGCAGAATATGGGCGTTCGGACCACCCAAGTACTGGTAGAAAGGCAGTTCCGCGGAAATTGAGGCAGCGCGGGCCACGGCCAGGGAAACCCCCAGCATTGCGTTGGCACCCACCTTGCCCTTGTTGGCGGTCCCATCAATTTCCACCATGACACGGTCCAGTTCACGCTGGTCGCGGGCATCAAGGCCGATGATTTCGGGGGCAAGCACCTCCGCCACCGCGTCAACCGCGTCCTGCACGCCCTGCCCCATGTAGCGGGCCTGGTCGCCGTCGCGGCGTTCCACAGCTTCAAAAGCACCCGTGGAAGCACCAGAGGGCACGGAGGCCACACCCACAGCGCCATCCTCCAGGATGACCGCTACCTCCACAGTCGGGTTACCGCGTGAGTCCAGAATCTCACGTGCCTCAATATCATCGATCATTGCCACTATGTGTCTCCTTCTAGTGTTTACATTCGGGTGAAAAGTACGTGCCACATGGGGCTAGGCAACATGCCGGACCAGGCTTGTGATGCGTGTTCCGCTACCGCCCCTACCTGTAAGTTCTACGGGCCAGCGAACCCGACAGCATCCCCCAGCGGGCCGGGGGGCTGATAGCCCTCTTCCAGCGTCATCTGCCCGTAACGGGGGTTCAAATAAACGGGAGTGTCCGCCAGGACCTCTTCAAACAAAGCCATCTGCTCCGGGGTGGCTGCGCCGCTCATCAGCTTCTGCTGCGCGTCCGCACCTCTGAAGATGATCATGGTAGAGGGCGCCACGTCCGCAAATTCAAGCGTCACCTCTTGCTGCGCACCCAACTGCTCCGCAGCCTCATTGAAAGCCTGCTCCAGGTCTTCGTCCGTCGCGCCCAGATCAACGTCTTCCGCCGCCTGAACTATTGATAGCCCCTGACCCAAAAACGCGGCCATCTGGTCCCGCGGCACTTCCTGGCCCGCCAACTGCGCGAACTGGTCTATCGCCACCGTCAGGTCGTTTTCTGAAATAACGGTGTCACCCACCCGCAGGGCCTCCCCCGGGTTTCCGGAAGATGGGGCACAGCCACCAAGTGCAAAACCTGCGGCCAGCGCCAAGCCAGCGGCGGTAGCAGTGCGGCGAATGAAACGGTTCCTTGAGCGGTTAGATCCAGAACCAACGAGCACGGGGCCTCCTTGAAGTGTGGCTTCGACGCCAAGTGTACGCTATTTATTCTTCCCTTTGGCCGCTGTAATTGGGGTAAAAAGCACTGTTAGCAACTGGTCCACCCACCCCAGCAGGGCCTCATCCGTTGGGGCGGCCGCCCCCATTCTGCCCGGCTTACTCAAAGGGATCAGAACCTGACGTACAGCCGGCTTAATGACCGATCCCGGGTACAGGCGCTGCAAGCGCAGGCCCTGCGACTCAGGCAGTTGAACTGGACCTAAACGCAAATAGTTCCCCTGCGTGATCGCCTCCGTGACGCCCAAAGTCCGTAACCGTTCCCGCAAGCGCGCGACCTGCATCAGCAACTCCACTTCGCGGGGAATGGGACCGTAACGGTCCTCCAGTTCCTCTTTCAGTTCCTCTAAGGATTCGTCGCTGCCTGCCGCTGCGATCTTGCTGTAAACCTCCAGGCGCAGACGCTCCCCCGGCACGTAGTCTTCGGGCAGGTGCGCGTCAACAGCCAGTTCGACGCGGACATCTGCTTCTGGTTCCGCGGCCTCACCCCTATAAGCAGCGACAGCTTCTGAAACCATGCGGACATAAAGGTCGAATCCGACCCCCTCAATCTGTCCTGCTTGGGCGCTGCCAAGCAGGTTGCCAGCCCCACGTAACTCCAGGTCTTTCTGCGCGACTGCCAGCCCGGAACCCAGGTCCGTGTTGGCGGCAATCGTCCGCAAGCGTTCCAACGCGGTTTCGGACAGGGTTTTGGAGGGCGGGTAGAGGAAGTATGCGTAGGCTCGTTCCCGCCCTCGCCCCACCCGGCCGCGCAACTGGTGTAACTGGGATAATCCGAACGCGTCCGACCGGTCGACAATTAGCGTGTTGGCGTTGGAAATATCTAGCCCGGTTTCGATGATGGTGGTGGAAACGAGGACGTCGAACTCCTGATTCCAGAAGTCAATAATGACTTTCTCCAGTTCTGCCTCTGACAGTTTCCCGTGGGCAACCCGGATGCGAGCTTCCGGGACCAGCTCCTGCAGGTGGGCAGCAACCTTGTCGATGGATTCCACCCGGTTGTGCACGTAAAACACTTGCCCATCACGCAGCAGTTCACGGCGGACAGCTGCCGTCACTTGGCCGTCGGTGTGTGCGCCAACGAAGGTGAGGACAGGCTGGCGTTCTTCCGGCGGTGTCTGTAGGACTGACATTTCCCGGATGCCGGCGACAGCCATTTCCAGGGTGCGGGGAATGGGGGTCGCGGACATGGAGAGAACATCCACGTTGGTGCGCATGGCCTTCAGGGTTTCTTTGTGTTCCACACCGAAACGCTGCTCTTCGTCAACGATCACCAGGCCAAGATCCTTGAATTGGACTACACCCGTCAGCAGGGTGTGGGTGCCGATCACCACGTCGATAGACCCGTCCGCTAGCCCTTCGCGGACCTTCTTCGCATCCGCGGTGGAAGAGAAGCGGGACAGGGACGCCACGTTGACGGGGAACCCGGCGTAGCGTTCCAGGAACGTGTCCAAATGCTGCTGGGCCAACAGGGTGGTTGGCACCAGGATCGCCACTTGCTTGCCGTCCTGCACTGCCTTGAATGCGGCCCGAACAGCAACCTCTGTTTTGCCGTAGCCAACGTCCCCCGTGAGCAGTCGGTCCATGGGGACAGGCTTTTCCATGTCCGCCTTAATTTCATCCACGGTAGCCAACTGGTCGGGGGTTTCCGTGTAGTCAAAGGCGTCTTCCAGTTCCCGTTGCCAAGGGGTATCCGGGCCAAACGCGTAACCCTCAGCGGTGGTGCGGGCCGCGTACAGGCGGACTAGTTCCTCCGCAATTTCCCGCACAGCCTTGCGGGCCTTTTGTTTCACCCGCGCCCAATCCGCACCACCCATCTTGGACATGCGGGGCGCATCCGAACCCACGTAAGCGCTGACTTGATCCAGGGAACTGGTGGGAACATAAAGCCGGTCGGCGGGTTGCCCTTTCCGGCTGGGTAAGTACTCCAACACCAGGTAGTCACGCTGAACCCGGGAGCCACGGGCCCCCACAGTGCGCGACTCAATCTCAATGAACTTCCCAATCCCATGCTGCGTGTGAACCACGTAGTCGCCAGGTTTCAAGGTGAGCGGATCAATACCGCCCTTGCGGCGGGCGGGCAGCTTCCGCATCTCGCGGGTGGATGGCCCAGCCCGGCCCGTCAAATCACTTTCGGCTAGCAGACCCAGTTCCAGGCCGGGCATAACAAACCCCTGACCCGCGGGGGCGGGAACCACGGCGACCACGCCGGGGCGGAACTCCCCCGCTAGCCGGTCGTCCAGTCTGGCAACTACGTCCTCTTCCCCCAAAACGTGAACCAGGCGCCGCCCTGCCCCCTTCGCTGGAACGGTGACAACAAGCTGCCAGCCGGCGGCCGCCAAAATGGACAGGTCCTCCGCAGCCCGGGGCAGGTCACCGCGGTAAGGGCGCACCTCCCGGGCACCAACCTGAGCCAAGCGGGGCGAAACCACCTTGGCAGGTGCACCTTCAACTTCGGCGTTCCCGCGTCCAGCTTGGGCTAGGACCTTGCCAGAATCTTCACTGTCAACTTCAGCCAATGCGGGTGGGGGCAGGGCAGTGAAATCCCACCAAGCGCGCCCCTCACCCACCCCCCAGACGTCAGCCAAATGCAGGGTGGAAGCCTCCTGGGCCTGCAGGGGAATGCTCCCCCCGGCGGCGGCCCCACCCCAGGCGGCTAGCAGGAATTCTTCCGCTGTCTTATGCAGGTCTTCACTGCGGGAACGCAACTGTTCCGGTTCACTACCGATCACCAGTGCGTCCGCGGGCAGCAAGTCAACCAACCGCTCCATTTTGCCGACCAGCAGTGGGGCAACCGATTCGATTCCGGGGGCGTAAATCCCTTCGGAAGCCAGTTCAAGCAGCTCATCCGCACCCGGAATGGTGCCCTGAGCTTGCAGCGCTTTTTCACGCATTTCTGGGGTGAGCAGGAATTCACGTGCCGCTGGCGCCCACAGTCCCGCCCGGGAAACTTCGATTGTCCGCTGGTCGGAAAGGTTGAAGAAACGGGCCTCTTCGACCTCGTCCCCAAAAAACTCCATCCGCAGCGGATGGTCCGCAGTCGGCACAAACACGTCCACAATGGAACCGCGGGCAGCAACCTGCCCCCGACGTTCCACCAGGTCCACCACCTCATACCCCAAAGCAGCTAGGCGCTCCACCAACTGGACTGGGTCAACGGTTTGGCCGGGGAACACGCGCACCGGCTCCGCTTCCCCGGTGCCCGGCAGGATCGGCTGCAACAACGCCCGCACGGGAACCACCAGTACGGTGATGGGCCCTGCGCCAGGCACATCGGGCGCCGGGTTCGTCAAACGGCGCAGTACAGCGGACCTTTGGGCCATGGTGTCAACTTGGGGGGACAGGCGCTCATGCGGCAGTGTCTCCCACGATGGGAACAGCTCAACCCCGGAAAGCCAAGTGGTGGCTGCCGTCACGAGGCGCCTGGCCTGGCGGCTGGAAGCGGTCACCACCACAACTGGGCCAGTGAGGCCGGCACGCTGCCGTTCCTTCGCTGCCAGCGCAATCACAGCCGGGTGCAAACCTTCCGGCAGGACCAGGGTGCCCGTGCCGGGCACCGCCATTTCAGGCAGGGTAGCTTGCAACGCTTCGTCCCGGCTGATGCGGGGAAGCAGGGGACTTAAATCCATGTTCTACGTGTTTCTATTTCAGTTAGCGGGCGGCGTGCAAATCCTGTTGGGCGGCCAGCAGGCCGCGCATGACAACATCCCGGGCCACGTCGGCAGCCTGTTCCAGGGTGACAAGCCATTCTTCCCGCTCCCCGCGGGGAATGGGCGCCAGAACGTACTTGGCTGGGTCCATGCGGCCCGGGGGACGCCCAATGCCAATGCGGAGGCGAGCATAATCGCGGGAACCCAGGGCACCGGAGGTTGATTTCAGGCCGTTGTGGCCGCCCTCCCCACCCCCCGCCTTCAAACGCAGGCTGTGGGCAGGCAAGTCTAAATCATCGTGAATTACTAGCAGTCGGCCGATCGGGATCTTGTTGCGGTTCATGTAGGAAGCAATCTGGGTTCCAGACAGATTCATGAACGTGGTGGGAAGCGCCAGGTGCGCGGCCCCCACGGGAACGCCTCCTACACCCAGGTCCAGGTGAGCAGCCGCCACTTCCAGCCCCCCACGGGACCGGCGGAAACGCGCCTGCGCTTGCGAAGCCAGAATCTGCACCGTGTCGCGGCCCACGTTGTGGCGCGTGTACTCATACTTAGTACCCGGGTTGCCCAGGCCAACTATCAGCCACGGGGTTTCTTTCGTTTTCCCGCCACGCCCCATTGTTCGAACCACCTTCATGTCGATTCGTGCCTTTTCGCGTTCTGCCGGCCCCAACCCTACCCGCACCCACCCACGCTGTGCCGCCCCACCCGGCCACCACCAATCGCTGGTTGGTGGGTAGGCTGTGTGGGCGCTAGCCTGCTTTGAAGACGGTAGACTTTGCGCGGATCGCGGTGTGCCAGCACCTCTGGCTGCGCCCCACAAAAGTCCCAACTATGCCCAAATGCAAGCGACGCTAGGTGAACGATGTTCCTTCCCGAACGGTCAGACGATGAAGAGTGGCTGGGAGTTGTCATCGCTGTGCCTGAACCTTGGGTGTCACAAATTACGGATGCCCGGCTTGCCCTTGGGGACCCCCTGGGTGCCCGCGTCCCCGCACACATAACGTTGATGCCCCCGCGCGCCGTACCCAAGGACCACACGGAACAAGTGGTAAAACATTTACGTCACCTGGCCGCCGGACGGCAACCTTTCCGCGTCACTCTTAGGGGAAGCGGCACGTTCATGCCCCTCAGCCCCGTGGTGTTCCTGAATCTGGTGGAAGGCGGCCCCGAATGCACCGACTTGGCTGAAGACCTGCGCTCCGGCCCGCTGGACTACACGCCGCGCTTCCCCTACCACCCGCACGTGACACTAGCCCAAGGCCTGCCGGAGGCGGAGTTAGCCCGGGCGGAACGCGCAGGCAAAGACTTTCATGCCTCCTGGATGGTTCCCGGGTTTCGACTGGACCGGGTTGACCAGGATGGCAACTACACGTCGGCCGCGTTATTCAATTTCACTGGTGCAGGCGCGGGGCCAGACTGGTGAAGGACACGCACGCCACCCCCAGTCCCCAGGGAGAAGCCGATAACAAGCCTGACGGTGAGCAAAGTGACGAGCTGGGTGAGGCGCCGAACAGCGGCTCCGATAGCACTTCACGTGTCACCACAGGGGAGCTGCCCCGGCACCCATTGAAGGCGGTGCGGGACCGAATCCGCAGGGATGATGAGCCGCCGCCCGTAGAGGATGTGGGTTGGCGGGAAGGGGACGAGGTCGTCCAATACCGCCTGGTCCTAGCCGAACAGTGGAAGACCCGGCCCCACCACGTGGTGCAGGCGCTGAAAACACCCGGGCTGCTAAGCAAGTCTGCAAGTTTCGCTGACCTTTACCGGCACCACAGGATTGGGCGGGCGGTGAACCGCTACCTACTGAACTTGGGGAAGGTAACGGCTGGCGGAATTTCCTACATGGCCATCTTCTCTTTGGTGGCCGCCGTGACAGTGGGCTGGTCGCTGTTTAGCCACTTCTTTGCTGCTAACCCCACCTTCCAATCCTCCGTGATCGAAGCGGTTGACCAGTTCATTCCCGGCCTGATCACGGACCCCTACACGGGGAACGAAGGGGTGATAGACCCGGACAGCTTACGGGTGGGTACGGGAACCCTGATCACCGGTATTGCTGCTTTCCTGGTTGCTTTCTGGTCGGCGTCCAGAATAGTGCGCTACTCGGCTGATGGAGTGCGCTCCATGTTCGGGTTGCTCCCATTCCCCGGGAACTTCTTCACCTTCTACGCCCGCTATTTCGTTGGACTGGTCTTGTTGTTCTTGGGCGTGGTGATGTCTGCCCTGCTGTCACTTGCTTCCGACTGGTTTGAGAAATGGTTGACATCAACCATGAGCCTGGAACACCCGATTGGGGAGTTCCTCTCCTTTGACTTAGCAACGGTCCTGGTGCCGGCAACCGTGGACTTGCTGGTGTTCTATTTGTTCATCCGCTATGTGGCAGCCGTGAAAGTTCCCCGCCGCACCCTGTGGGCGGGGGCGCTGATCTTCGCGGTCGCATCGGAAAGCCTGCGTCTAGCGGGAACCGCTGTCATCCACATTTCAAGCAACCCACTGCTTGCAGCCGCCACCACGTTGGCCACCCTGATGGTGTGGGTCAACATTTTGGCTCGCGTAGCGCTGCTGGTCAGCGCTTGGATGTCAGACCCACCCGCCGTGGCAGGCCCCGTGTTGCCGCACCAGATCCATTCCCACGACCGCCCCAACTACGTGACCCTGGCACGGCCCGGGACACTAGCTTGGCCACACCACCCGGTGACCGGGGCCCTGATTCCGGCCGAGGCCGTCCGCAAGCGCCCCAGCCCACGAATGGCGCAACCCACCACGGCGCAAGTTGAAAGTGGGTCGTCCGCCCAAGAGGATTCCCGCCCGGGCGCACCCACTGCGTCGCCTTCCACCTCAGCTGAAGAAGGGGACGGGCGAAACTCAGGACTCTAAGCGCGGGGGCAGGTCAGATCCGGTACCAGACGGTCACGGGCGCGTGGTCGCTGATCCGCTGGTCCCATGCTGGGGCACGGTGAATATCAAACTCGTGAGCCCCCTGACCAAGTTCACCGGTCGCATAGTGATAATCAATGCGCCACCCGGTGTCGTTATCGAACGCTTTACCCCGCCAAGACCACCAGGAATAAGGACCCGGTCCCGGGCCTGCAAGGGCCCGCACGGTGTCATGCCACCCGGCGCCAGCCCAACGGTTAAGGAACAGCATTTCCTCATCCAAAACCCCGGAGCTCTTGTTGTGATTACCCTTCCAGTTCTTCACGTCGTGCTCCCCGCGGACCACGTTGAAATCCCCGGCAACCAAAGTTTGTGGACCACCGTTCGCGGCTTCAGACAGTAGTTGGCTCATACGCTGATCAATGCGCTGCAGGTGGCTCATTTTGGCGTCCTGCTTGGGGGAATCCTTCTGCCCCGAATGGAAATAGGCCGACACCATTCGCACGGGTGTCCCCGCTGCCGTCTCCAGCTGCACCTCCACCCACCGGCCCGAATCGACAGGTTCCTCTACTGGGTCCAGGCCTATTAGTGGTTCGCTGCCGGCCCGCATTTTGACGGCCCCTGAATCCTTTCGCACCGCGATACCCACACCAGAGCGGCCCTTAATTTCGCTGGGCACAATCACGGTTTCCCATTTGTCGCCTAGCAGGCCTTCAGCAATTTCAGCCTCCGCCCTCACCTCCTGTAACAGGAGCACGTCCGGGGCATTGTCCGCTAGCCACTGCTCCAAGCCGCGCCTGAAGGCAGCCCGGATCCCGTTCAAATTCATGGAGGTTACAGAAAAACTAATCTCAGTCACGGCGCAATTATGCCAGACTGCCGAAGACCCTAAACACCCGGGCCCTAGACCACCTGGGGCCCGACCTGCAGGTCAGAGGTCGCGGGCCGCGATGTCCACCACGTTCCGCAGCAGCATAGCCCGCGTCATGGGGCCAACCCCACCCGGGTTGGGGGTCAGCATGCTGGCCACCTGTTCGACCCCCTCGGCAACATCCCCCTGCACCCTGCCGCCCTGGCGGGCCACCCCCACATCCACAACGACCGCACCGGGTTTCACGAAGTCCGCCTTCACCATGCCCGGCACGCCGGCAGCCGCCACAACAACGTCGGCGGCCGCAATCTGAGCCTCAACGTCCTTGGTCGCCGTGTGACAGACAGTCACGGTCGCATCCACGCCCCGCTGCGTCAGCATCAATGACAGTGGCCGCCCAACAGTCAGGCCGCGCCCCAAAACACAGACGGTGGCGCCACGCAGGTCAACCTGGTTCGCTTGCAGCAGGTCAATCACGCCGCGGGGCGTGCACGGCTGGGGTGCAGCCGCCGTGCCATCCACGTCCTGGACCAACACGCCCAGATTATAGGGGTGCAGGCCGTCCGCGTCTTTCGCAGGATCAATACGTTCCAGCAGTGCCTGCGTGTCCAGGTGCGCGGGTACGGGAAGCTGCAGAATGTACGCCGAGCACGCAGGATCAGCGTTCAAGGTGTCAATCGCGGCCTCAACATCACCCTGGGTGGCGTCCACCGGTAGCCGCACGTCCTGGGAGGCAATGCCCACCTCCTCGCAGTCCTTATGCTTGTGACTGACGTATATTTCCGAGGCCGGGTCATCCCCCACCAAAATGGTCGCCAACCCGGGTCTCACCCCGGAAGCCTTCAGGTCCGCCACCCGCCGGGTTAACTCCGCTTTGATCTGCTTCGCGCGTGCAGCCCCATCCAAAGGGAGTGCAACGTCAGGCCCGCTACCCCACGGGAACTTCACTGGACCAGCCCGGGGTACAGGGGGTGGCTGGCCGTCAGCGCATCCACCCTGGCCCGCAGCGCCGGCACGTCAACGTTGCCCGCCGCGCCGCCAACTAGGGTGGTGGCGATGATGTCCGCGACCTCCACAAAGTCGTCCTCTGTGAACCCGCGGGTAGCCAGTGCGGGCGTCCCAATCCGAAGGCCGGAGGTAACCCGCGGGGGCCTGGGGTCAAATGGCACCGCATTCCTGTTCACCGTCACACCCACCTGGTCCAGAAGGTCCTCACCATCCGCGCCACTGAGGGGACTGTTCTGCAGATCCACCAGAACGAAGTGCACGTCCGTCCCACCCGTCAGCACGGTGATCCCAGCGTCCGCCACATCCGCCTGCATCAGACGATCAGCCAGAATCCGGGCACCAGCCAAAGTGCGGGCCTGCCGTTCCTTGAAGTCATCGCTGCCAGCCACCTTGAACGACACTGCCTTCGCCGCAATCGCGTGCATCAGCGGCCCACCCTGCTGACCGGGGAACACGGCAGAATCCAGCTTCTTTCCCCACTGTTCCCCACGCGCTGACAGGATCATGCCGGAGCGTGGGCCAGCCAAAGTCTTGTGCACCGTCGTGGTGACAACATCCGCCCACGGTACGGGCGAAGGGTGCAGTCCAGCGGCCACCAGGCCCGCAAAGTGGGCCATGTCTACCCACAGGGCCGCACCCACTTCATCCGCCACCTGCCGGAACGCCTCAAAATCCAGCTGGCGCGGGTAAGCGCTCCAACCAGCAATCAGCACTTTGGGGCGCACTTCCAACGCCTTTTCCCGCACAACGTCCATGTCCACCAGATGCGTCTTCGGGTCAACACCATAAAAGTGGGGCTCATAGAAACGTCCCGAAAAGTTGATGGCCATCCCATGGGTCAGGTGCCCGCCGTGATCCAGGGACATCCCCAACGTGCGATCACCGGGCTTGGCCATCGCCTGCAGGGCGGCCGCGTTCGCCTGCGCCCCCGCGTGGGGTTGCACGTTGGCGTAGTCAGCGCCAAACAGTTCCTTCGCGCGGGCAATCGCCAGTTCTTCGGCGACATCCACCCACTCACAACCACCGTAGTAGCGGCGGCCGGGGTAGCCTTCCGCATACTTGTTGGTCAACACGGAACCCAGGGCCTCCATGACCGCCGTGGGAACAAAGTTCTCTGACGCAATCATTTCCAGGGTGTCACGCTGGCGTCCCAGCTCCCCGTTTAAGACCGCGTAGATCTCCGGGTCCACCTGGGACAGTGGAAGTTCATGGCTTGAAGGGGACAAGGGTTCCTCCCGTACGTAGGCTGTTACCCGACCACCATACTCCCCGCCCGCCAGCAGGGTTAGTCGGCGCCATCCCCTGGGCGGTCACGCAGCAAACCACGCGCCACCTTGCTGTCAACAACAACTACCTTCGCCAAGCCAGCCGCCAGGGTAGCTTTCAGTGCCTCCACTTTCTGTTCCCTGTGTGCCATGGCAAGGGTTGTCCGAATTTTAGCTAATTGTGAGAGGGCGACCCCGACCGTGCGTCGGTCTAACTTACGACTTACGGGTTCACCATCCGCATCAATGAAGCGGGAGAGGACGGAGCCCACTGCCCCCCGATCCCGCAGGTCCTGCAGAGTTTCCGCGTCCATGAGGCCGCTTTTAACCAGGAACGACACTTCCTCCATCGCTCCGGGGGAAAAGATCAGTGCCTCCGCGCCTGCAGCTGCCTCCAAGGCGATACGAACATTCGGGTCAGAAACAACCTCACCTAACGCCTGGCCTGGGTGCACCATCACTGGAGCGCGTAGGGAAATCGCTGACCCCCCACTTTTGCGCGCCAAAGACCGCAGTGGGCCAGTCGCCAGCAGGTCCATCACCTCAACTGGGACGGCGCTAGCCTGAGCTACTTGCACCCCATCCGCCCACCCTTCCGGCACCGCATGCACCATGGACGCGGTTGAACGTCCCCACCCCAAAGCGATCGACTCCGGGCGGGGACGCAACCCCGTCAGGTATTCCGCGGTGGTGCGAGCCACCAGCGCCAACGTTTCTGCGCTGGTGGGTTGGGTCCGCACCACCTGAGCGTCCACCAGACCATACTTGTCAATCAGCGCATGCTCCAGCAGGACCTGGCGGGCCTGTGGATGGTCAATTTGGATGCTGATCAGCCCAGAGTCCAGTCCCTCTTTCAGCAGCCGCCCCACCGTCCACCGCGTGCACCCCAGACGCTCCGCAATTGCCGCTTGCGTCATGTTGTCGCAGTAGTACAGTTGGGCGGCGCGAAGGATCGCACGCGACCGGTCAGTGTCCGTCATCTACTACTTCAGCAACCCCAAAGCCTTCACAGCATCGTATTCTTCTTGCAGTGCCGCAATGTTGTGGTCGATGCCAGCCTGCGTGCCAGGGGAAATTTCCAGCCCATCCACAATTTCATACTGCCCATCAACGGACACTGCGGGGAACCCGAAGGACAAGCCCTTCGGCACACCGTAGTGGGACCCATCCGAGTAAGCACCAACGGTGACGAATTCACCTTCCTTGGTGCCGTTGACCCAATCATGCATGTGGTTGATCGCGGCAGAAGCTGCGGACGCCGCAGAGGAAGCCCCGCGCGCCTTAATGATCGCAGCACCCCGGGTGGCAACCGTCGGCCGGAAGTAGTCAGCCAGCCAGGCTTCATCCACCAGCTCCGTTGCCGGCACGCCCCCCACCGTTGCGTAGGAAACATCCGGGTACTGGTCAGCAGAGTGGTTACCCCACACCACAACGTTACGAATGTCACGGGTGAAGGCACCCGTTTTTTCGGCCAGTTGGGCAACAGCGCGGTCCTGATCCAAACGCATCATGGACGTGAAGCGGTCCGCCGGCACGTCGGGCGCAGAGTTCTGCGCGATCACGGCATTCGTGTTCGCCGGGTTCCCCACGACTAGGACGCGAACATCATCCGCCGCGTGATCGTTAATGGCGCGCCCCTGCGGACCGAAAATACTCGCGTTTGCCTCCAGCAGGTCCGCCCTCTCCATGCCCGCCGCACGAGGGCGTGCCCCCACCAGCAGTGCCACGTTGGTGCCGGAGAAACCTTTGTCCAATTCGGAGGTCACTTCCACGGACTCCAGCAGCGGGAACGCGCAGTCCTGCAGTTCCATGGCCGTGCCAGCAGCCGCTTCCAGGGCCTGCGGGATTTCCAGCAACTGCAACCTCACCGGAACGTCGGGACCAAAAATGGCGCCCGAAGCGATGCGGAACAAAAGCGCGTAACCAATGTTGCCTGCTGCCCCGGTTACCGTGACTGTCTGTGGTGTCTTCATCATTTATCTCCTAATTTCTGGATTCAACATTGGTCATCTCAAAGCCACCCCAACCGGCGGCAACTGCTCTGCCCTACTGGTCGCGGTGAGCCAAGTAGTACTCGATAAGTTCCTTAGTGGAACCATCCTGCTGGTCCAACACTTCACGGTCGCCCTCTATAGCCGGCAGCAGGCCCACCGCCAAAACCTTGCCCAGTTCCACCCCCCACTGGTCGAAGGAATCGATCCCCCACACCGCGCCCTCAACGAACGTGAGGTGTTCATAAAGCGCAACCAATTGCCCCAGAACTTCAGGGGTCAGTTCGGGCGCCATGATGGACGTCGTGGGCCGATTCCCCGTGAACACGCGCGCCGAAACCAGGGGACCATCTGTTCCCTCCGCCCGCACTTCTTCCGCGCTCTTCCCAAAAGCCAGGGCCTGGGTTTGAGCGAAGAAGTTGGACAAGAAAAGTTCATGAACGTCCGCGTCGCCCTCTTTCACCACCGACTTCGGGTTAGCAAAAGCAATGAAATCGGCTGGCACCAGGCGCGTGCCCTGGTGGATCAACTGGAAGAAAGCGTGCTGCCCATTCGTTCCCGGCTCACCCCAAAACACTTCCCCAGTGTCGTAAGAAACGGGAGAACCATCCCAACGCACAGCCTTGCCGTTGGATTCCATGGTCATCTGTTGCAAGTAGGCGGGGAAACGGTGCAAATACTGGGAGTAGGGAAGCACAGCATGCGACCCTGCACCCAGGAAGTTCGTGTACCAAACGTTCAACAACCCCATCAGCAGGGGCACATTCTCTTCGGCTGGTGCAGTCCGGAAGTGCTCATCCATCTGATGCAAACCATCTAGGAACCGCCGAAAAACTTCCGGCCCCAAGGCTATCGCAAGCGAAGTCCCAACAGCAGAAGACACCGAGTAGCGGCCCCCCACCCAGTCCCAGAACCCGAAAGCGTTCGCCGGGTCAATCCCGAACTCCTCCACCTTGTCCAGCGCCGTGGAGACAGCGATGAACTGCTTAGCGATCGCTTCCTTCGCAACCGGATCTTCCGGCCCATCAATCACGCCCTGAGCCTGCAGGGTGTTAAGGAACCAGTCCCGCACCACCTTCGCGTTCGTGATGGTCTCCATGGTTGTGAACGTCTTCGAGGTCACTACAACCAGAGTGGTCTGCGGGTCCAAGTCCCGCACCGTGTCGGAAGCATCCGCAGGATCAATATTGCTGATGAACCGCGCCTGCATCCCATCCTTCACGTAAGGACGCAGGGCCTCATAAACCATGACCGGACCTAAATCAGACCCGCCAATCCCAATGTTCACAACCGTGGTTAACGGCTTACCTGTGACACCCGTCCAACTGCCATCGCGCACCGCGTCCGCAAACTTGTAAACGCGGCCCATAACTTCATGGACGGGGGCGACCACGTCCTCACCATCCACCTCCAAAACCGCGTCCGCCGGCAACCGGAGCGCAGTGTGCAGAACCGCAC
The DNA here is from genome assembly GCA_964346705.1 of uncultured Actinomyces sp. GTDB lineage: Bacteria > Actinomycetota > Actinomycetes > Actinomycetales > Actinomycetaceae > Scrofimicrobium. Next base: position 15,294 of record CAYFVT010000020.1, read on the forward strand.
GGTCCTCCGTGACGTTGATGCGCTCCCCCGCAAACATCCGACTGCGGTGCCCGCCAACATCCGTCTGGTCGGCAAGCGCAAGCAGCAGGTCCCGAACTTCTTCGGTCAACAAGTTCTTCGACAGGTCCACGTGCAAGTCGCCCGCGTTGAACGTGTACTTCTTGGCACGGTCCGCGTCGCGTGCGAACCAGCCTGGCAGGTCGGGAACAAACTCGGATGCAACCTGTTCAAGCTCTTCCCACGCGCGCGTGGTGGCCGGGTCGACGGGGGGCAAGATTTGTTCCGTAATAGTCACTGTTTCTCCCTCACGGCCGCGGCCGTGTTCATTTCGTCCTGTATCTCTTCTGAGACGGGTTCCGCGTCCCGAATCTGGATTTTCTGAGGCGCCAAGGCACAATGCTCCAGTGACACCACTTGCGCAACAGTGCGCAACGGCAGCCACCACTGGTGCAGGGGCCGGCGTGCCTGCGGGTCCACTTCATCATCCATGAGCAGGATTGAGCGGGCCTCAATCCCCCTACCCGTCATTCCCAGGTAAACGGCACGCTGGTCGCCCTCATCCAAGGCGTCCACCAAATGGCGGACAGCAGCGTTCGCGAAGCGGGCCGCCAACAGGCGGTCAAACGGTGTGGGACGCCCACCCTGCTGAATGTAACCCAGGGCGGAGCTGCGCACATCGAACAACCCTTCCCCCGCCGCTTCCACGGCACGGGCAATAAACTCCCGGTCGTAATGGGTGGACGTTTCCTCATTCATGACGACCAGGAACAGGCGGCGGCCGTCCTCGAACGCCTGCCGCATTGTTGCAATATCCTGCGATAACCCGCTCAGTGTTAAGGGTTCTTCGTTCAAGTAAATGAACTCCGCCCCCGTCGCCATCCCGCTCATCATGGCTAGGTAGCCGCAGCGCCGACCCATTGCCTCCGCCACGAAACAGCGGCGGGACGCGGCCGCCGACTCTTTCATGCGGTCCAGCGCCCACACGTCATTGTTGAGGGCGGTGTCAGCCCCAATAGACAACTCCGTGCCAGGCAAGTTGTTGTCGATCGAGGTCGGCACCAGCACCATGGGGATCTTCAGCGCTGGGAAGTGGGCGCGTTCCCCCGTGATCTTCTTCACCGCCAGGTAAGCGTTGTAACCGCCAATGACAATCAGAGCGTCAATCCGGTTGCGCTCCACGGCCCTACCTAAAGCGTAGAGCTGCTCCTTAACGGGTATGGCCCGCCGGGTACCCAGTTCCGCACCACCATCGAAAGCCCAGCCTTCAACGTCGTGCCAGTCCAATTCCCGGATTTCTTCATCCTCCAGGCCAGCCCAAGAGCCCTCTACCCCCAGCACGGTCCAACCCTTATGAAGCCCTATCCGGACGGCTGCCCGGGCAGCAGCGTTCATGCCGGGAGCCAGCCCACCCGCATGCAGTAAAGCGACACGGCGTGGCTGCTCCGCAGTTTTACGTAGTTGGGGTGGGTCGGACAGGACCTGAAAAATACCGCCCATCGTGAAGAAACTATTACCCCGGGCGCGCCTGGCAGCAACCAGGTCGCCCGCCTCAACCAAGTCTTCAACCGCGCGGGTGTCCCTAATGGCCTGTGCTAGCGGTAGACGCGTCACCCGATTGCGTCGCACCCCCAGGATGGAAGCTTCCCCCCGCCGCTTCGGGTCCAGCAGCTCCTGCACGGCCGCGTAGCCAAGCAGGGTTGACATCCACCGGTCGTACGCGGAAGGGGCGCCCCCGCGCTGGATGTGCCCCAAAATGGTGACGCGAGCATCCTCATTCATCCGCTCCTGCAGCGTGGCACGCACGTCCTCGCTAGTGATGCGGTTGCCTTCACGGTCGCGGGCACCTTCCGCAACCAGGATGATTGACTCCCGCCGCCCGGCCTGACGGCCAAGCGCCAGCTTGCGGGTCATTTCTTCCCGCCAGTCGGAACCAGGAGGCATTTCGGGGGCGAACACGTAGTCCGCCCCACCCGCAACAGCCGACATTAGGGGCAGGTAACCGCAGTGGCGTCCCATCACCTCAATAACAAACGTGCGCTGATGGGAAGCAGCGGTGGAAGCAATCATGTCAATGGCGTCGACAATGCGGGTGAGCGCACTGTCAGCACCAATCGTCATGTCGGAACCAACCAGGTCGTTGTCGATCGATGCGACCAACCCAACCACGGTCAACTGGGGATGGGTGGCCGCCACTTCGGCACTGATGCGCCCCTGGTCCACCAGGTTCGCCACGTGGTGGGCCCACTCATCCCGAAACTCGTCCGCGCCCGTCAGGGAGCCGTCCCCACCAATCAGGATCAGGCCGTCAATACCGTGATTCAGTAGGTTCTCAGCGGCCCGCCCCCTACCTTCAAACGAACGGAACTCATCCGAGCGGGCGGTGCCGATGGTGGTGCCCCCCTGGTCCAACGTTGAACCAACAGAAGCCCAGTCCATCGGCTGGATGTACTTCCCGCCCCGAATAGCGCCATCCCAACCGTCCAGGAAGGCGTACGGCTGCGCCCCGGCCGCCAAAGCGGTCCGTACCACCGCACGGACGGCAGCGTTCATTCCGGGAGCGTCCCCTCCGGAGGTCAGTACCGCCAGGCGGTAAGGGCGCCCCGTTTCCGGGTTCATGCCGTCAATGGTGCCCCCCGCAGGGGTGCCCTCAAATGAGTCCAGCAATTCTTCCCATCCCGCCCAGGTCGTACTTATCGCGCACTACGCCAGAGCTGCAGCCAGGTTAGTGTCCACGGCCTGCAGGAACTCTTCCGTTGTCAGCCACGGCTGCTCCGGACCGACCAGCAGGGCCAAGTCCTTCGTCATCTGGCCGCTTTCAACAGTTTCGATAACAACCCGTTCCAGGGTGTGCGCGAAGTCAGCAACGTCCGGGGTTTCATCCAGTTTCGCCCGGTGCTCCAACCCGCGCGTCCAAGCGAAAATGGAGGCAATCGGGTTTGTCGAGGTCGGTTCCCCCGCCTGGTGGCGGCGGTAGTGACGGGTCACGGTGCCGTGAGCTGCTTCAGCTTCCACAGTCTTGCCGTCCGGGGACATCAGTACGGATGTCATCAGGCCCAGGGACCCGAATCCTTGGGCAACAATATCTGATTGGACGTCACCGTCGTAGTTCTTCGTCGCCCAAACGTAGCCACCCTCCCACTTCAAAGCAGACGCCACCATGTCGTCAATCAGGCGGTGCTCGTACGTCAAGCCCGCGGCCTCAAATTGCTCCTTGTACTCGGTGTCGAACACCTCCTGGAAGATGTCCTTGAACTGGCCGTCGTAAGCCTTCAGAATCGTGTTCTTTGTTGACATGTACACCGGGAAACCGCGCTGCAACCCGTAGGCGAAGGAAGCACGCGCGAAGTCACGGATAGAGTCGTTGAAGTTGTACATGCCCATGACAACACCGCCCGTTTCGGGGATGTCCACAACTTCGAATTCCATCGGTTCGGATTCATCGTTCGGGGTGAACGTCATTGTCACCGTCCCACCCGTGGGTGCCTTGAAGTCGGTGGCGCGATACTGGTCGCCGAACGCGTGGCGGCCCACAACAATTGGCTTAGTCCAAGACGGGACCAAACGGGGCACGTTGTCAATGATGATGGGCTCGCGGAAGATGACGCCACCCAAGATGTTGCGGATGGTCCCATTCGGGCTGCGCCACATCTTCTTCAGACCGAACTCTTCCACCCGCGCCTCATCCGGCGTGATGGTCGCGCATTTAACGCCGACACCGTATTCCTTGATGGCCTCTGCAGCTTCCACCGTCACCATATCGTCGGTGGCGTCCCTATTCTCAATGGACAGGTCGTAGTATTTCAGGTCTATATCCAGGTAGGGGAAAATCAGCCGATCCTTGATGAACTGCCAGATGATCCTTGTCATTTCATCGCCGTCAAGATCAACAACGGGGCCGACAACTTTGATTTTCGCCATTGGTTTCCTCACCTTGTAGCTTGTGTGGTCATTTTGATTCTACTAGGTGCGTGCCGGGGGCGGGCTGGGACGCTAGATCTGCACACCCACCAGCACAGGCTCCGGGATCAGGGTGATCCCAAAGTAGTCTTCCACCCCGAACCGCACGGCATGAGCCAGCGCAGCCACATCGTCCGAGGTTGCCCCACCCCGATTCGTGATGGCCAAAACATGCTTGCTGGACAGGCGCGCCCGCGCATCCGGGTGCACCCCGTACCCCTTGTGGAAACCAGCCTGCTCAATCAGCCAGGCAGCCGAAGTCTTCACTTCATCGCCCTCCGGCACTGAGCCTGGCGGCATGCGGAATCGTGGGGCCGACAGAGGCAGAAGTTTGGCGGCGTCTGCCACCGACAGGATCGGGTTGGTGAAAAATGAGCCCGCTGACCAAGTGTCGTGGTCTTCCCCGTCCAACACCATGCCCTTGGAGCGACGCAAGTCCAGCACGGCTTGCCGCACTTGGTCCAGGGGCGCGCGTTCACCCAGCTGGACCCCCAACCTGCCTGCCAACTCCCGATACCGGATGGGAGCGGAAAGACCCGAAGGCTCCAGACGCAACCGCAGGGACAAAACCACCCAGCGCCCGGTGGGCCCCCAGGGGCGGTCGCTGCCCACATCCTGAGCTCGCAGCGACCGCTTCAACGCCGAGTCACGGTAGCCAAGCCGCAAGTCATCATTCGTCAAAGTCACAACCGTCTCAGTGGCGCGGTCCCAAGCGCGGACCGAAATCAGGTTCTGGCCGACCTCACGCCCATAAGCCCCAATGTTCTGCACGGGAGCGGCGCCAGCGTTGCCCGGTATACCGGACAGTGCCTCCAACCCCGACCAACCTTCGGCCACCGCGCGGCGGACGACCTGGTCCCATTCGGTGCCGGCACCCACCTCCACCACTACCGTCTCATCATCAGTCCGGAAGGAGCGGGAACCTTGCAACACCCGAATCTGTTCGCCCTTCACATGGACGACCAGTCCCGGAAATTCCTGGTCACTAACCACCAGGTTAGAGCCACCACCCAGCACCAGCAGGGGGCCTTCACCATCCCGGTCGTGGCGCCGGACCAGGCCGACAATTTCATCCTGCGAATCAGCCTTCACGTAACGCTGGGGCGCTCCACCTACACGCAGGGTAGTCAGATCTGCCAGATCAGGTTTTCTCTCCATAGCTCCCGCCACACAACCGCCACACCATACGGGGCATCGCACCCGCCTTGACCGCCAGTCTAACCGGCCTAGTCATACTGGCCGAGTGATGTTGGCCGAGCGATGTTGGAGGGACACCTGTCGTTAAAGAAGAACGCGTCACCCACAACTCACAGAGTCACGGGTGACGCGCATTCACGCTAGGAGCCTAACGGGTCTCCCTATGCGTGGTTGACTTCTGGCACCTGGGGCAGAACTTCATCAGTTCCAACCGGTCGGGAGTGTTCCGCCGGTTCTTCTTGGTGATGTAATTACGCTCTTTGCAGTCAGCGCAGGCCAAAGTGATCTTGGGCCTTACGTCAGAACCTTTGCTTGCCATTGGAACCTCACGATCTTAGGGCCCGGATGGGCCGAACCTCATGCCGCCGATTGCGGCGGACAAAGATAGTAGCGAGGGGGAGACTCGAACTCCCGACCTTACGATTATGAGTCGTACGCTCTA
>CAYFVT010000021.1:0-3646 GCA_964346705.1 uncultured Actinomyces sp.
ATGGACTTGGACCAGTCAGAGGTGGCGCTGTTGCTGGTTGAGGACGCCCTCCACAAATTGCCGGAAGACGCTGATGAGGACGTTCGCAGGCGCCTCATGAGTTTCCAGGCGGACCTGCTGCGCAAACTGGGCAGGGAAGAGGATGCGGCCGCTGTTGACGCGGCGACACCCATGCTTGAAGATCCGATGGAGTTCATGGACTTGGGTGAACTCATTGATGCGGACGTTGACCACACTCGCACCCCGCTGCGTGGCAGCCCGAAGGCTCTCACCGACGTTTACGACACCCTTGTTTTGGATTTGGATGGGGTCTGCTTCGCCGGTACGGACCCAATCGATCACGCGGCCAGCACTTTGCAGGAAGTGGACCAGGCGGGCACGAAGCTAACGTTCGCCACGAACAATGCTTCCCGCACCCCGGAGCAGGTTGCCGAAAAACTGCATGGCTTCCGGATTCCGGCGACGGAGGAGAACATTATTACCTCCGCCATGGACCTCATGTACCTGCTGGGTGAGGATCTGGCTTTGGGCGACAAGGTCCTAGTTGTAGGGGCGGATGCGCTCAGGGACGCGGTCGCGCAGGCTGGGTTCGAACCAGTGGGAGACGCGAAGGAACCCGTGGCAGCCGTCGTCCAGGGCTACGGCCCGGACGTGGATTGGGCTTTGCTGTCAGAAGCGGCTTACGCCATCAATGATGGGGCGCGCTACTACGCGACGAACCTAGATGCGTCCCTGCCAACGGAGAGGGGTATGGCTCTTGGTAACGGCGCGTTGGTGGCGGCCGTGACCCGGGCGACGGGCAAGCGTCCGCAAGCGACGGGTAAACCCAACCCGGACATGTTGGAGCGGGTCGCGCAACAGGTGGAGGCGGAAAGCCCGCTAGGGGTTGGGGACCGGCTGGAGACGGATATTGCTGCGGCTGTGGCGGCCCGCATGCCGGCCATGCACGTGCTGACGGGCGTGTCTACAGCCAAGGACGTCGTGTCAGCCAAGCGGGGGGAGCGCCCCGCGTATTTGGCGTTGGATTTGCGGGGCTTGCAAGAGGCTCACCCCCAGCCTAAGCACCATCGGGATGGGACTTGGACGGCTGGTTATTCGCAGCCGGTCCAGTTCACGCGGTGGGGGTTCCCGGTTATCGATGAAATTGAGATCCGAGCGGATGGCGACCCGATAACCATTTCGTTGGACACGTACCGGGCGTTGGCTGCGGCGGGGTGGGAGGCGACGGATGATGGCCGCTCGATTCGCATGCCCGAAATTGTGGTGGTGGATAACGATGACCCGGCGGGCATAGTTTCCGCGCCTAACTACGAGGTTGAGGAGCCCGAAGAAACCACGGAAGAGGGCGCAGAAGACGTCCCGGAGGCAGTTGCGACGGATGCTGCGGAAGCAGTTGCAACAGAAGACGACGGGGCAGCAGAAGTTGGCGAGGCATCTATTGTCGGGGGCGAGGAAGCTGAAGAGGCTGACGCCCCGGAGGTGCTTGCTGAGGAGGTAGTAGCTGAGGAGATCCCCGCTGAGGGTGTCCCGGCTGAAGGAGTAGTTGCGGAAGAGCCAGGTGCTCAGCAGGAGTCAGAAGAGGGGGCCCAGGGGCAGATGGGCCAGGAGCAGACGGGCCAGGATGAGGCCGATGAGCAGGACGGGGAGCAGTGAGCGAACCGTCAAGGCCCCAGTCGATGTCCGAACCGGTGTCCCAGGCAGCGCCTGACCTGGAGGTAGACCCGCAGATGGACCCGCAGATGAACGTGGAGGAGCAGCGGGCGGCCCTGCACCGTTTGCGGCAGTTGGAATCTGCGTTGCGCGCCCAGTTGGATGGGATTCGGACGCAGTGAGCCACCTGTCCGGGGGTGCCTTGTAGTGGCACGGCGCAGGCTAGACGCGGAGTTGGTGCGGCGCAAACTGGCGCCGTCACGCACCCGCGCCCAGGAACTGATTGACGCGGGCAGGGTCAGCGTTGGGGGGATTACTGCCACGAAGAGTGCTACCCAGGTGGAGGGCAGCGCTGCCATAGAAGTAGCTGCCGGAAGCGCGGGGGACGACTACGTTTCGCGGGGTGCGTACAAACTTTTGGGTGCTCTGGAAGCGTTCGGCCCTTTGGTGCCATCCGTGCGCGGGCAGCGGTGTCTGGACGCCGGTGCGTCTACGGGTGGGTTCACTGACGTGTTGCTCAGGCAGGGCGCCCAGTCTGTGGTGGCGGTTGATGTGGGCTACGGACAGTTGGCGTGGCGTTTGCGTCAGGATGAGCGCGTGGAAGTGCTGGAACGCACCAACGTTCGCTATTTGGATCCCAGCGCGGTGGGTTCGCCCCCAACATTGGTGGTGGCTGACCTATCGTTCATCTCCTTAACTAAGGTGCTGCCCGCTTTGCTGGCGGTGGCACCGCGGGCCTCGTTCCTTCTGATGGTGAAACCACAGTTTGAGGCCGGCAAAGGCAAGGTGGGGGCGGGGGGTGTTGTTCGCGACCCGCAGGTGCGGACCGAAGCGGTCCTTGGGGTGGCTGAGTTCGCCCGGCAGTTGGGCATGGTGGTTGTGGCGGTGGCACCCTCACCCCTTCCTGGGCCCGCAGGCAACGTGGAGTACTTCCTGCTGTTGACAACTCCATCCGCTTTGGCGGGACGCGATACGCTAGAGGGCGACGTTTTGTCGCAAGCCGTAAGCCACGCGGTGGCGACCGGACCCCAATGAGCTGAAACAGTGTGTTGAAACTCAGCGGACCAACCACCAGTGATGTGCGCAAAGGAATTATGGCCGAACGAATTTTGTTGATCACCCACAGGCATCGTAAGGATGTGCGGGTGGCGGCAACCCTGATCCGCCGTGAGGCTGAAGAAATGGGTCTGCAAATCTGCGACCGAACGGAAATGGATTCGGACAGCCCGCGCCAGGACACTCCGGACCTGGTTTTGGCGCTTGGCGGGGACGGCACCATCTTGAGTGCGGCCGAATACTCGCACAGGTTCGACATTCCGCTGCTGGGCGTTAACTTCGGAAAGATGGGTTTCCTAGCTGAGACCACTCCCGATTCGATCACCCGCGTGCTGCGTCAAGTCGCCGCAGGCGATTACCTGCTGGACCCGCGGATGACACTGCAAGCGAAGCTGCAGCGCCCAGATGGTTCCACGGCGCAGGGGTGGGCGCTGAACGACATTGTCGTCATGCACACGGACCTTGCTCACCCGGCTGACTTCGCTTTCGCTATTGACGGGCAAATGGTGTCCACCTACGCCGCGGATGGCATTATCGTCTCCACACCGACTGGCTCTACCGCGTACGCATTCTCGGCGGGGGCCCCGGTGGTATGGCCGGATACGGAAGCGATCGTCATGTCACCTTTGGCGGCCCACGGCCTGTTCACGCGGCCCCTGGTGGTTTCCCCGGCCTCGCACCTGGAAATAGGGGTCCTACCCGAAAACAGGACGGCCCCGGCAGTGTGGTTTGATGGACGCCGTCAAGAGCAGGCGCCAGCCGGATCTAGCATTACCTTCACGAAGGGGGAGCGGCCCATAAAGTTGGTGCGACTTGACGACACGCCGTTCGCCTCCCGCCTAGTCACGAAGTTCTCTCTACCCGTACAGGGGTGGCGTGCAGCGGGCGATGAGGAAGAAGAGGGCCCGTAAGTCATGCTGACTCATTTGAAGGCGTCCGG
>CAYFVT010000021.1:3746-7070 GCA_964346705.1 uncultured Actinomyces sp.
GATGACCTGGTGACCATCCACGGGCAAGCTGGGCAGTGGCACCTGAAATCGACAGCTAAGCAGAGGGAAATTCTGGATGGTTTCGCCCCCGCAAAGCACCGCAAACTGCTGGCAGACTACGGTGCTCAATGGGAAGAAACGGAACGGCTCCGGGCCCAGCTAGCGCAGTTAGAGCAGGGGCGCGACCAGCGGGAAGCGGAACTACTGTTCCTGCGTCAAGTGCTGGCCGAAGCGGAGGGAATGGAAATTGAGGCGGACGAGGACGAGGTGCTCTCCGCCGCTATCGACCGCTTGACGAACGTGGAGCACTTACGCCAGGCAGCGTATGGGGCCTTGGGTCAGTTGGCTGATACCGCGCTGGATGCCCTAGGTTCGGCTGCTGACACGCTGACGCGGGCCGCTGCCGACGACCCGGCATTGCAGGAGTTCGCGCGCAGGGCAGCATCTGTTGAAGTTGAGGCGGCCGAGCTTTCCTCGGATTTGCGGGAATACGCTGAAACTCTTTTTGATGACCCGCAGGAACTGGCGCGCCTGCATGCCCGCCGGGCTGCATTGACCGACATGATGCGCGGAAGGGCGGCTAGTGTCCCTGAGTTCCTCACCTGGCTGAAGAACGCGGAAGACAGGGTCCAAGAATTAGGGTCTGCCCAGCAAGACCCCGCCCTGCTGCAAGAGGAGCTGGACCAGGCGACTGCTGCTTTAGCTGAGCTGATGCAGGCGCTGACGGCTTCCCGCAAACGGGCAGCGAAGAAACTGGGGGCAGCAGTCAGCGCGGAGTTGGGAGACCTCGCCTTGAAGGGCGCGCGCCTCATCGTAGAAGTAACTGAGGCGACGCCGGCAGCGCATGGGGCCGACCGCGTGGAAATGCTGCTTCAGCCCCACCCGGACGCGCCGCCCTCTCCCCTAAGCCAGGGCGCTTCGGGCGGTGAGCTGTCGCGGGTCATGCTGGCACTGGAAGTGGTGTTAGCCCACGAATCGGAGCAGCGCACTTTCGTTTTTGATGAGATCGACGCGGGCATCGGGGGGACCACGGCAGCAGTCATTGCATCCCGGTTAGCGAAACTGGCTGAAACTCACCAGGTAATTGTTGTCACCCACTTGGCGCAAGTGGCCGCAGCAGCCAGCACCAACTTTGTTGTCACGAAAGCGGGCAGCAAAGCGACCATCGCCCGGGTTGAAGGAGACGGAAAAACGGAGGAACTGGTGCGCATGCTGGGTGGAGAAACTGAGGATGGTGCGGCTCGCCGACTCGCCCTGCAGTTGGAATCTGCCGCCGCCGTGGCACAATCGGCAGTGTGAAAAAAGACAGCGAAACAGCGGGTCCCAGCGCCCCGGCCCGGGTTGCGGACAGGGCTGGGCGGTTCCCTAAGCCAATCGATGCGGGCTCCATAGTCATCATTGACATTGCTGACTTGGACGCTGAAACGGCGCACCAACTTTCCAGTATGGCCCCCGTAGCGGTTCTAAACGCCGCTAGCTCCGTGTCGGGGCGGGCGCCGGCCCTAGGCGCGCAAACCTTGATTGACCAAGGGATCCTGCTGGTTGATGACTTCGGGCCGGACCTGATGGGCGTGCAGGACGGTCAGACCCTAACGGTGAGTGGGGACACCGTCTACTACAAGGATTCACTGGTGGCCAGCGGCAACGTTGTCACGTGGGAAACCCTGCAAAAAAACCAGGTCAACCACTCTGAACGTGTCGCGCGCAAAGTGGAAGCAGCGGCCGCGACTGCTGCTACCGCTTTCCGGGCGGAAGCTGAACTGTTAGACGAATCTATTGACATCCCACAGTTGCGGGAACTTTTTGAGGGACGCCCCGCAGTCGTGGCCACACCCTCGGCTGGCCCCGGCGGGACCATTGGTCAGCTGAAAGCACTGATCCAAACCTATGACCCCGTGCTGGTTGGCGTGGGTGCGGGCGCTGGGGCCTACAGTCAGGTGCGCCGGCACGCGCAAATCCTGGTGGGGAACCCGCAGGACTTCCCGGAAGATGCAGTCGCTAAGGCGAAGGTGATCGTGGCCGTCAGTCCGGGGGAGGCGGGACTTGAGGTGCTGCGCAGAAACTCCCGCGAAGCCGTGATCATAGAAACGGAACTGTCCGCCGCTGACATTGCTTTCCTCATTGCGCAGGCGTCGGGGGCAAGCGTTGTGATTGACGCGTCCGCATCCGCAGGATTAGAGGAGGCCTTGGATCAGGCCTCCATTGCGGCGGCTGGTTCTCTACTGGTGCAAGCGAAAGTGCGCGACACCCTCCTGTCCTGGCAGGCTGCTAAAGCCCTGTACCGGCCCCCTATTTCCACCTGGCTTCTGGTTGCCCTGCTCCTAGCCGCGGTTCTAGCCGGGTTGACGGCTCTACTGTTTACCCCGTTCGGTGACAGTCTTCTACCTTCTTTTGGTGCCCAGGCGGGCGCCGCAGCACTTCGTCCTTGGGGGATCACATGATCAACTTCCGCTACCACCTGGTATCACTAATAGCAGTTTTCCTGGCGCTTTCCGTCGGGGTCGTGCTTGGCGCTGGCCCACTACAGAACGCCATCCATGGCGCCGCCACGGGCACCGACTCCGGTTCGGATGCCAAGGTGTCCGCGAAGCTTGCCGCAGCGCAGCGTCTAGGTGAGCAAGGGGAAGTGTACGTGCAGGATGTCGCTCAGCAGGTGCTGCCGGGTGGGTTAGAAGACCAGACCGTCGCCCTCGTACTGCTGCCAGCCGTCGACAATGATGCCGTGGAACAAACCGAGCTCGCCTTGGAGTGGGCGGGCGCGCAAATCGTGGGCCAAACGGAGCTCACCGATGCCTGGGTGTCCGCAAATCAAGCCACTTATCGTGAAACTCTTTCCAGCGCGGTCTCCGGGAACCTAGAGGAACGTCCCGCTGACACCAGTGCTTCTGGGATCCTGGGCCAGGCACTGGTTGAAGTGCTGACGACAACGGGCTCCAACGCTGACCTTCTGGAAGAGATGCTGTCCGATGAGCGCACCCCACTACTGAAAGCTGACACGCTTCCTGAAAAGGTTGCGGACCTGCTCATACTGGTTGGCCCCGGCCCAGTTGAACAAGGGGACACAGCTGCCGCTGATGGGGCGCAGAGCAGCGAACAAGAAGCCGGTCAACAAGTAGATAGGGCGCCTTGGGTTGGTCTGGCGGAGGCCGTTGGATCTGCCGGGGGTGTTGCCGTCGGCCACGCTGAAGAGGAAGGCCAGTTCATCACCGTGCTGCGTCAAGCTGACGTGCCGCTAGCCACCGTTGACCAGGCGGGCACGGCAATGGCGGCATTGAACGCCGTCCAGGTGCTTGCCTCCGGACAAGAAGGCCAGTTCGGTCAGGG
>CAYFVT010000021.1:7170-19932 GCA_964346705.1 uncultured Actinomyces sp.
ATCCCATGGCGTTTGACTCTTCCGAAGCCGACAAGTCGGTTAAGACAAAACAGATTTTCGTGACCGGGGGAGTCGTATCCTCCCTAGGTAAAGGCCTAACCGCATCCGCCCTTGGCATGCTGCTGCGCCGCCGCGGCCTCAAGGTCGTAATGCAAAAGCTTGATCCGTACATCAACGTTGACCCGGGAACCATGAACCCCTACGAGCATGGGGAAGTGTTCGTCACCCGGGACGGCAGTGAAGCTGATTTAGACATTGGTCACTATGAGCGCTTCCTGGACGTGGAACTGTCCGGTGACGCGAACGCCACCACAGGCAAGGTCTATTCGGAGGTGCTGGCACGGGAACGGCGCGGCGACTACCACGGGCAAACCGTGCAGGTCATTCCGCACATCACCAACGAAATCATGCGCCGCATGCGCGCCCAAGCGCATCCTGAGGACGGTAGTGTCCCACCCGACGTGATCATCACCGAAATTGGGGGCACGGTAGGGGACATCGAGTCCACACCGTTCCTGGAGGCCGCCCGCCAAGTGCGGCGGGAACTGGGCCGTGACAACTGCCTGTTCCTGCACGTGTCCCTGCTGCCCTACCTGGCTTCTGCCGGGGAGTTGAAAACTAAACCCACCCAGCATTCGGTGTCCCTGCTGCGTTCCATTGGTATTCAGCCGGACGTCCTGGTTCTGCGCAGTGAAGTGGATGTTCCTGATTCCGCCCGCAAAAAAGTGGCGCTCATGTGTGACGTGGAATCAAACGCGGTGATTGTCTGCCCGGACGCTGACTCACTGTACGAGGTGCCAAAAATCTTGCACCGTGAAGGTTTGGACGTGGTGGTGGTCCGCAAACTGGACTTACCTTTCCATGACGTGAACTGGCAGGACTGGGATGAGCTCCTACGGCGCGTGAGCAGCCCGGCACGTGAGGTTGAAATTGCGGTGGTCGGCAAATACGTGGAACTGCCGGACGCCTACCTGTCGGCCAGTGAGGCGCTGCGTGCCGGCGGGTTCGCTAACGATGCGCGTGTGAACGTTCGTTGGGTTTCCCCCGAGAATTGTGAGACGGGTGAGGACTGCGCTCAGGCGCTGGCGGGGGTTGATGGGATTCTGGTGCCTGGCGGCTTCGGGCGCCGCGGGGTGGAAGGGCTGCTGACGGCGCTGAATTGGGCGCGCACCAACTCCATTCCCACCCTCGGTCTTTCACTGGGTGCCCAAGGAATGCTGATTGAGGCGGCCCGCAACCTGCTGGGCAAACCTGGCGCTAATTCCATTGAGTTCGACGAAGAAACGGACTACCCGGTTTTGGTGCCGGGCGAAATAACTGCCGCTGATGAGCAGGAGATGACCACCCACAAGCGGGGGATGCGGATTGGGACTTTCCCCGCAGATTTAGCGCCCGGATCCCACGTTGCACGCATTTACGGTGAGGACAGTGTTCAGGAACGGCACCGTCACCGCTACGAAATAAATGCGGGGTTCGAGGACGACTTTGCCTCTGCCGGCATCCGTTTCTCAGGCCGATCTCCCCAAGGTGATCTGGTTGAGTTCATAGAACTGGATGAGGACGACCACCCCTACTATGTGGGAACGCAGGCTCACCCGGAGTTTAAATCCAGGCCCACCCGCCCTCATCCCTTATTCACCTCGTTTGTGGCCGCCGCCCTGCAGCATCAAGCACTGGAACATCAAGAAGACGCAGCGGACCAGAAGGAGCAGGACCGGTGATACGTGACCCTGAGGATTCCTCCGGCCCCCATGTGAGCAGTCTGGAAACGAGTGGCCCAAGTTTCGCTCGCCGCCGGATTGAGGACCGACCGGATGCCAGCCGGAAGGTGGTCGACACGGAACTGGTTTGGTCCGGGAAAGTGTTCGGCATGCGCACCGACCAGGTGGAACTGGCTCAGGGTGTGAAGCCCGTGGTGCGGGACTACATGGACCACCCGGGCGCCGTCGGAATCGTGGCGCTACGCCCATCCCCCACTGATGAGGCACAGGTGGAAGTACTGTTGGTGCGCCAATACCGGCATGCTGTGCGTAAACAGTTGTGGGAAATTCCTGCTGGCCTGTTCGACATCCCAGGTGAGGCCCCACTGGAAGCTGCGAAACGGGAACTGCGTGAGGAAGCGGACTTAGTGGCCCATGACTGGCAGCCGCTTGTCACCCTGTACACCTCGCCCGGGGCGTCCAATGAGTCTTTGACGCTTCTGCTTGCCCAAGACCTGGAGGTCTGCGAGGAAGCTTTCGACCGCACAGAGGAAGAGGCCGAAATGGTCAGCGAATGGATCCCCCTGGACCACGCTGTTGAACTGGTTTTGGGAGGCAAGCTTTCGAACCCCTCCGCGGTGACGGGAATTTTAGCGGCCCACGCCCGCCTCACCCTGGATCGCCAGCAGCCGTAGGTGTCCCCGTAGCGCCGTGCGGGGCGGCCCTTTAGGCTGGGTCCTTCCGCGAGGTTTAGGGCATGACGACCTTGCGAAAATCCGGTACACTTGGGGTCGAGCAAATCAGGACGGCAACTTAGGACGGAATGGGGCTTCAGATGTCGGAACCAGAAACTGGTGACACACGCCAGGTGGTTCGTAATCTGATCGTTGAAAATGGCCCGGTTACGGCTTCAACCATCGCAAAGATTCTTGGACTAACCACGGCTGCCGTGCGCCGTCACATCACCGCCCTGAAAGAGGCAGATGAGATCACCGAACACGAAGTCGCCACCGTGGGGCCCAGGGGGCGGGGACGCCCAGCCCGCCACTACGTGGTCACCGAAAGTGGTCGTGAAGCGCTTGATGACGGCTATTCAGACTTGGCCCTAAAAGCTTTGGCTTACATGAAACGGGTTGCGGGTGAGGAAACGGTTGAAGGCTTCGCTGCCGCCCGAACCCGTGAACTGGAACGCCGCTACTCTCCGGTGGTGCGCTCGGCGGGCAACGACCCGCGCCGACGCGCCCAAGCTTTGGCGGACGCCCTGACCCAGGATGGTTACGCGGCAAGCGTGCGTCCCGTAGGGGATGGGAACTTCGCCCTGCAACTGTGTCAGGGCCACTGTCCGATTGAGGACGTTGCGGCGGCGTTCCCTTCGCTTTGTGAGGCCGAATTGGCCGCATTCAGCCGTATTCTAGACGTGGACGTTCGCAGGTTAGCGACCCTGGTCCAGGGGGAACATGTGTGTACCACTCACATTCCCTTGGGGGCCCAAGGGGCCCAGCCGGGCGGGCGTCCTTTCTTCCGGATGAGGTAACGAAGGCTCCCTTCGCCCCTCCGCCCGCCTAACCCAGCTCCCTAGAACAGAAGGAAGTTTATGACTCAGTCAACGTTGCCAGCAACCGAGCAGACGCCGCCACCTGAGCCCTTGTCGGATGATGAGATTATCGATTCGATTGGCGCCTACGAATACGGTTGGCGTGACTCCGACGAATATTCGAAGGGTGTCCCGAAAGGCATTAACGCGGACATTGTTCGCTACATTTCCGAAACTAAAGGCGAGTCGGACTGGATGCTGGAACGCCGCCTGAAAGCGTACGAACTGTTTGAACGGAAGCCCATGCCCACGTGGGGGCCCGACTTGTCGAACATTGATTTTGACGACTTCAAATACTACGTGCGCCCCATGGACCGCCAGGTGCAGTCGTGGGAGGATCTGCCCGCCGAAATTAAGGACACCTACGACCGTCTGGGTATTCCGGATGCGGAGAAGGAACGTCTAGTGGCAGGGGTTGCTGCCCAGTATGAATCCGAGGTCGTGTACCAGCAGATCCAGGGTGACTTGGAAAAGCAGGGTGTCATTTTCTTGGACACGGACACGGCGCTGAAGGAATACCCGGAGATCTTCAAAAAGTACTTCGGGAAGTCCGTACCTGCGGGCGACAACAAGTTCGCCGCGCTGAACACGGCGACCTGGTCGGGCGGGTCCTTCGTGTACGTCCCGAAGGGTGTTCACGTTGAAATCCCGCTGCAGGCTTACTTCCGGATCAACACGGAAGCGATGGGACAGTTTGAGCGGACGCTGATTATTGCGGAAGAGGGCTCCTACGTTCACTACGTGGAAGGGTGCACGGCCCCCATCTACGACACGAACTCCCTGCATGCCGCGGTCGTAGAGATCTTTGTGCATAAAGACGCTCGCGTTCGCTACACGACGGTGCAGAACTGGTCCAACAACGTGTTGAACCTGGTCACCCAGCGTGCGGTTGTGGACGAGGGCGCGACCATGGAATGGGTGGACGGCAACATTGGTTCCGCTGTCACCATGAAGTACCCGGCCTGCATGCTTATGGGCGAACACGCCCGCGGCGAGACCCTGTCGATTGGTTTCGCAGGCCAAGGTCAGCATCAAGACACGGGGGCGAAGATGATTCACATGGCGCCCCACACGTCCTCGTCAATCGTGGCCAAGTCCGTGTCCCGTAACGGTGGCCGCACCTCATACCGCGGGCTGGTGGAAGTGCACTCCCGGGCGACCAAGTCGAAGTCAAACGTGCTGTGTGACGCGCTACTGGTCGACAAGATCTCCCGTACTGACACCTACCCTTACGTTGACGTGCGAACTGAAGACGTGGTCATGGGGCATGAGGCCACGGTGTCGAAGGTGAACGAAGACCAATTGTTCTACCTGATGAGCCGCGGGTTGGATGAGAGCGAAGCGATGTCAACCATTGTTCGCGGGTTCATTGAGCCAATCGCTAAGCACCTGCCAATGGAATACGCGCTTGAACTGAACCGCCTGATTGAACTGCAAATGGAAGGATCCGTCGGCTGACATGACAGAGACGATGCATACCCCGCCCATCACGAAGCCCTCTACCGTCTCCCGGGCGGACAGGCTCACTTCGTTTGAACTGGAGGACTTCCAGGTCCCGCAGGGTCGTGAGGAAGAGTGGCGTTTCACCCCGATGCGTCGGGTGCGCCCACTGTTTGACGTTGAGTCTTACACGGGGCAGGCGGACATCACGGTCCGGGCGGATTCAGCCGTAAAGGTGGACACGGTTCCGCGCAGTGAGCAGGCTGAGGGAATTGCCTTAGCCCCGGACGACTACCCCTCCGCCATCGCGTGGGACAAGTTCGAAACCACGACTTGGGTGACCATCCCGAAGGATGTGGAGGTGAAGGACCCTGTCTACATTCAGATTGTCACGGCCGGGGACCCCGCGGTGGCTCGAATTGTGGTTGAGGCCGAAGAACACGCCAAGGGCACCGTAATCATCACCCACTCCGGGTCGGGTAACTTCAACGAAACGGTTGAGGTGCGGGCCGGCGACGGATCGAACCTTTCGGTCGTGTCGGTGAATGACTGGGAGCGCAACGTCCTGATGGCGGGCAGCCACCGGATGACAGTGGGACGCGATGCCACGCTGCGTCACATGGTGGTCTCCCTTGGTGGGGACGTGATCCGCATTAATGTGGAGGACGAGTTCACGGCCCCCGGCGGTGAACTGTACATGAACGGTGCCTACTTCGTGGATGCCGGGCAGCACATGGAGCACCGCGTGTTCTTGCACCACAACAAACCGAACGGCTACTCCCGGGTGGCTTACAAGGGTGCGTTGCAGGGGAAGAACGCCCGCAGCGTGTGGGTTGGGGACTGCCTGATCGGTAAGGACGCGGACAACACGGACACGTACGAGTTGAACCGGAACCTGCTGCTGTCGGAAGGCGCGAAAGCGGATTCCATTCCGAACCTGGAAATTGAAAACGGTGAAATTGAGGGTGCCGGCCACGCGTCGGCTACGGGACGGTTTGACGAAGAGCAACTGTTCTACCTGATGAGCCGCGGGGTCCCACCCCTGGAGGCCCGCCGTCTGGTGACGCGCGGGTTCTTCGCTGAAATCTTGCACGAAATTGGTGTTCCGGAAGTGGAGGACAGCATCATGTCCACCATCGATAACTTGTTGGCCTCAGAAGAAGAAGGAAAAAACTAGATGTCCACCTTGAAAATCAAGGACTTGCACGTTTCTGTTGACACCCCGGAGGGGAACAAAAAGATCCTGAAGGGTGTCAATTTGACCGTGGAGTCGGGTCAGATCCACGCGATCATGGGCCCGAACGGTTCCGGTAAGTCGACCCTGGCGTACGCGCTGGCGGGCCACCCCAACTATGAGATCACGCAGGGTGAAGTCTGGTTGGATGACCAGAACGTGCTGGAGATGAGCGTGGACGAGCGGGCGAAAGCCGGCTTGTTCCTAGCCATGCAGTACCCGGTTGAGGTTGAGGGCGTTTCCGTGTCCAACCTGCTGCGCACAGCGAAGACCGCGGTCGATGGCAACCCGCCCCCACTACGCCAGTGGGTCAGCGAGGTGCGCGACACTATGAAAGGCCTGCGCATGCCCGCCGAGTTCGCGGACCGCGATGTGAATGTCGGCTTCTCCGGTGGTGAGAAGAAGCGTCTGGAAATCCTGCAGATGGAGTTGCTGGACCCGAAGTTCGCGGTGCTGGATGAGACGGACTCGGGCCTGGACGTGGATGCGCTCCGCGTGGTGTCAGAGGGCGTGAACCGCGCTCACCAGCAGGACAACACGGGCATCATCCTGATCACCCACTACACGCGCATCCTGCGTTACATCCACCCCGACTTTGTGCATGTCATCATGGACGGCCGGATTGTGGAAGAGGGCGGACCTGAACTGGCGGAACGCTTAGAAGAAGAAGGCTACGACAAGTACGTCAAGGCTTAGGGTTTTAGCCTGGGGCACGAATAGACGGGACAGATGGAACAGCAGACGCAGGATTTCACAAAAGCAGAATTGGACGCCATCCGGCGGGACTTCCCTGTCATTGACAAGGAAGGGCGTGGGGGGCGGCCAATTGTGTACCTTGACTCGTCGGCTACCAGCCAGAAGCCCCGCTGCGTGCTCCAGGCAGAAACCGAGTTTTACACGGACATGAACGGTGCCGTGCACCGCAACACTCACCTGTTGGGGGATCAGGCGACTGCAGCGTTTGAGGACGCGCGGGCCTCCGTGGCCGCGTTTGTGGGTGCCTCCGCGGATCAGGTGGTGTGGACGAAGAATGCCACGGAAGCTTTGAACCTAGTGGCAACATCGCTGGGTAACGCTTCCGCAGGTTTGGGTGGCGCGAAGGCGGAGGCCCTCAAGATCGGGCCCGGCGACCGGATTGTGGTGACCAGGGCGGAGCACCATTCAAACCTGGTGCCCTGGCAACAGTTAGCGGAACGCACGGGCGCGGAACTGGCTTGGCTGGACCTGACCCCGGATGGCCGGATCGACCTGGACACTTTGGACCAGATTACCGACAACACGAAAGTGGTTGCGTTCACCCACATGTCGAACGTGACGGGGGCGGTTAGCCCCGTGCAGCAGATCGTGGACCGCGCCCAGAAGGTTGGGGCCATCACGGTTCTGGACACCTGCCAGTCCTCGGCGCATTTGCCGATTGACTTCCCATCCCTTGACGTGGACTTCATGGTGCTGTCGTCCCACAAGATGCTGGGACCCACGGGAATTGGCGCCCTGATTGGGAGAACGGAACTGCTGGAAGCCCTGCCGCCCGTCATGACCGGCGGCTCCGTCGTTGCAAACGTGACGATGGAGGAAACAGAGTTCCTGCCCCCACCCGCCAAGTTTGAGGCTGGCAGCCAGCCTGTCGCGCAGGCAGTGGGGTGGGCGGAGGCCCTGGACTACCTGAGCCTGCTTGGCATGGACCGGGTTGCTGTGCATGAGGAGAAGATGGGCAAGCGGCTGCTGGAAGGCTTGCAGAAGATTGACGGCGTCCGCATCCTGGGGCCGGAAACAATGGAGGACCGCGCCGGGGTTGTGGCCTTCGAAATTGACGGGATTCACCCGCATGACGTGGGGCAGGTTCTGGACTTTGAGGATGTAGCGGTCCGCGTCGGCCACCATTGCGCCATCCCATTGCACCGGTTTTTTGGGGTGAAAGCGTCGTCACGCGCTTCCGTGTCAGTGATGACGGACGAGGACGACGTGGACCGGCTGCTAGCCGGGGTTGAGAAAGTTAAGGACTACTTCAAAGTGGGGGACAGTCAATGAGCGGGTTGGACGCGCTTTACCAGCAGGTGATTCTGGACCACTCCCGGATGCGGCAAGGGGAGGGGGACATTAGTGGGCTAGCCCCGACCTCACACCAAGTGAACCCCACGTGCGGGGATGAGGTGACGCTGGGCGCCACCGTGGACGACGACGGCATTATCACGGGCATCACCTGGGATGGGGATGGCTGCTCCATTTCAATGGCGTCTCTGTCGATGATGACGCAGGCGCTTGTAGGGCAATCCGTGGACGTGGCGCGTGCGAAGTATGCGGCCATGGAGGAAATGATGCACTCCCGGGGCAAAGGTGTTCCCGAAGGAGTTCTGAATGAGTTAGAGGACGCCGCCGCGCTGGAAGGAACCAGCAAGTTTGCGAACAGGGTGAAATGTTCGCTGTTGGGCTGGTACGCACTCAAAGATGTTTTGGCTTTGGGGGGCATTGACTTGACTGAAGACGCGGCGAACTAGGGAAGGGCGAAGCAGTGTCAAAAATGGCTGAAGAATCTTATTGGAACCCGATGGCGACCACGGAGCCGCCACCGCAAGAGTTCATGACGCCCCCCGACGTGGCGAAGGATGAGACCGGCACCATCGACATGGTGGAGCAGGGCGACTTCTCCGGTGAAGAAGTCATTGAAGCCCTGCGGGACGTGATCGACCCGGAGCTTGGCATCAACATTGTTGACTTAGGGCTTGTCTACGGGGTGGCGATCAACCCCGACAACTCGGTGCGCGTGGACATGACACTGACCTCAGCGGCGTGCCCACTGACCGACGTGATTGAGCGCCAAGTACAGATGATGCTTGGCCCCTACACTCAAGACACGACAGTGAACTGGGTGTGGCTGCCCCCGTGGGGTCCAGAAGCCATTACGCCCGATGGGCGCGATCAGCTGCGCGCGATCGGCTTCAACGTCTAACTCCGCGGGCGTTTTGTCGCCCTTGGAAAGAGCGCGAGTGCCTTGGAGCTCGTCGGTACACCCTGGGGCATGTCCCAGCGCGTACTGATTAGCTCCAAGGCACTCCCTTGTGCCAAAACGGCTGGAACACGCCCTCAAGCCTTGCGGTGTGGCCCCGCATTTCCGCGAAATTGATAATTGTCGCCGTTTTTCTGCATCAAAACTGGATCGTTGGCAACTATTGTCAATCTCGTGGCCGTGGATCCCCGGACGTTACACCTGCCGGCCGTAGAAGCGGGTGAGGACCTCTTCCCGGAACTCCAGCAGGCGCCCGTCGATGAGTGCCTGGCGGATGGCGTCCACTAACCGCACCGTGAACCACTCATTGTGGATGGTCGCCAGGGTGGAGGCCAGGATCTCCTTGGCCTTAAACAGGTGGCGAACGTAAGCGCGCGTGTAGTTCTGGCACGTGTAGCAACCGCAGCCCTCGGCGAGTGGCCGGAAGTCTTCCCGGTAGCGGGCACCGGTTACGTTGTAGCGGCCGTCCGGAGTGTAGATTGCTGCGTTGCGCGCGACGCGGGAAGGGTTGACGCAGTCGAAGGTGTCGATGCCGGCTTCAATGGCCTCAAACAAGTCGTAGGGTTCGGAAATCCCAAGTAGGTGGCGGCCCTTGTCTTCGGGCAACAACGGGGTTACCCAGCCGACGATTTCACCCAACTGCTCCTTGCGCAGCGCACCGCCAATGCCGAACCCGTCAAAGGTTTGCCCTTCGTAGTCCATGGCTGCCATGGTGCGGGCGGTGGAAGTGCGCAAGTCCTCAAAGTCAGCCCCCTGAATCACGCCCCACAGTTGCTGGTAGGGGCGGTGGCTGCGCTGCTCGGTTTGCCGCACCTGCTCAGCAAGACAGCGCCGGGCCCAAGCTTCCGTGCGCTCCAAAGATTCCACTTGGTAGTCGCGGGGGTGGGAGAGACTGGTGAGCTCATCAAACGCAAAAATGATATCCGCCCCCAACTGGTGCTGGACGTCAATGGAGAACTCGGGCGTGAACCGGTGTGGGGATCCATCCAAGTGGCTGCGGAAGGTGACCCCGTCCTCGTCAACCACAGCGCGGGAGGCTAGGACTGCGGCGCGCTCCAACTGCTCCCGGGACTCCGCTGTCTGCTCCCCACCTGCGGGCGCCGCAAACTCATCACTCAGCACTTTTTTGAAGCCAGCGCCCATGGATAGGACCTGGAAGCCTCCCGAGTCCGTGAACGTGGGGCCCCGCCAGTTCATAAACTGCCCCAGCCCGCCCGCCTGGTCGACAATGCCGGCCCCGGGCTGCAGGTACAGGTGGTAAGCGTTGGCCAGGACTGCCTGCCCGCCAAGGGCCTGCACCATCTCCGGTGTCAAGCCTTTCACGGTGGCTTTGGTGCCCACCGGAATGAAGGCAGGGGTTTGAATCTGCCCGTGCGGGGTGCGGATGATCCCGGCCCGTGCCAGCCCGCGCCCTTCACTGGAACGGTGCGTGACCGTGAACATGGGGCCGTCAACATTGCGGGCTTGCCCGCGTGCTGGCCACGTGCCCGTGTCTGCGGGCAGGTCTTGTGCTAACCAGAAACTCAACTGCGAACCCTCTCGATTCTGCGGATCGCCCAGTATGACAGGGGGACCAGGACGACCTCGAACACCATCTTGTAAACGTATCCCACCAGGACGTAATTCCAGAACGCGGGGCCCGTCAAAATCCCCAGGAAAGCCACCGTGCAGAAAACCAGGGTGTCTGCGGCTTCACCAATCAGAGAGGAGCCAAGCAGCCGCGTCCACAGCCTGCCCGGCCCGAAGTGTGCCTTCATTTTCACCAGGACGTATGCGTTGAGTAGCTGTCCCACCAGGTATGCGGCAAGGGAGGCGCCAACAATGCGGGGAACAAAGCCGAGGACGGCCTCGAACGCCCCCTGATGAGCGTATTCAGGTGCGGGCGGCAAATATTGGACAACGAAAAACACGGCTGCCGCCAGAGCTGAAGCGAAAAAGCCCCACAGGATGACGCGACGGGTAGCACGGAAACCGTAAACCTCTGCCAGCACGTCCCCCAGCACATAAGTGAAGGGGAAGAGGACGGCGCCCCCATCCAGAATCAGGCGGTGCGAACCGAGCGGAACTTGGAACAGCTTGGTGGCAGCAACGTTGGAAATCAGCAGCAGCGCCACGAACGCGACAGCAACCCCGGGAAATGGGTCACGCGCAGTTTCTGGGGAATCGTTCACCCGCCTATTGTGCCCTACACTGGCCGGGTGATCAGCGTCCAAAATTTCTCACTTCGCATTGGGGCCCGCCAACTGGTTTCCCCCGTTTCCTTCACGGTCGGTAAGGGCGCCAAAATTGGTTTAGTTGGACGTAATGGTGCCGGTAAAACCACGATGATGCGCTTGCTTGCCGGTGAGCCGGAGCAGGGGATAGCCGAACACGAGGGGACCATCCACCGCAGCGGGCCAGTTGCCTACCTGCCGCAAGACACGCACGCGACCGATGCGGACCAGACCGCGCAAGAGCGTATTACTTCCATCCGGGGGATCGACCAGATCATTCGCCGCATCCGTAAGGCAGAACACCAAATGGGTACAGCGACCGGCGCCCGCCAGCAGAAAGCCATGGAACGCTACGTGCGTTTGGACCAGGAGTTCACGCAGGCCGGCGGATGGGCGGCGAACGCAGAAGCTGCCCAAATCGCGGCCGCCCTGGGGCTGGATGAGCGCCAGTTAGCCGCCCAGGTTGGCACCTTGTCGGGTGGGCAACGCCGCCGCGTGGAGCTAGCGCGCGTCCTTTTCTCAGGGGCGGACACGCTGCTTCTGGACGAACCCACGAACCATTTGGACCACGACTCAATCGTTTGGTTGCGGCAGTGGCTGCAGTCATATTCCGGTGGGGTGATGGTCATCAGCCACGACGTGCCCCTGCTGCGGGACACCGTCAACCAAGTGTTCCACTTGGATGCGAATACGGCCCAGTTGCAGGTTTACAACCTGGGTTGGGATGCGTACCTGAAGGCCCGGCAGGAAGACGAACAGCGCCGCCGCAAGGAACGGGCAGGCGCGCTTCGGAAGGCGGAAGCACTCCAACTGCAGGGCGAGAAAATGCGCGCGAAAGCCACGAAGGCTGTCGCTGCCCAACAGATGTTGCGCCGGGCGAAAGAACTGCGGGAGCAGGCGGGCACCGAAACGTCCGCGGAGAAGGTGGCGCGCATCCGCTTCCCCGAACCGGCCCCAGTGGGACGCGTCCCCTTGGAAGCCACTGGTCTGAGCAAGTCTTATGGGTCTTTGGAAGTGTTCTCAGGCGTTGACCTGGCTATCGACCGGGGTTCCAAAGTGGTGGTGCTGGGGGAGAACGGCGCGGGTAAAACGACGCTGCTGCGGCTTCTTGCGGGGGAAGAGGAAGCCGACACGGGCCAGGTGGAACCCGGGCACGGCTTGCGCCTTGGCTACTACGCGCAGGAGCACGAAACGCTGGACCCGTCCCTCACCGTGGAAGAAAACATGCGCCTGGCTGCCCCAGGTTTGGATGACACGCAGCTCAGGAACGTTCTGGGTCAATTCCTGTTTGGGGGTGAGGACGTGTCTAAACCTGTCTCCGTCCTGTCTGGCGGGGAGAAAACGCGTTTGGCTTTGGCCACCCTAGTAATCTCGGCCGCGAACCTGCTGCTTCTGGATGAGCCGACGAACAACCTGGACCCAGCGTCCCGGGAGGAGATCCTAGCGGCCCTAGACACGTACGAGGGCGCCGTCATCCTGGTCAGTCACGACCCCGGGGCAGTTGAAGCGCTTAACCCCGACCGGGTGCTGCTGCTCCCGGAAGGGGACGAGGACCTTTGGGACGACGACTACCTAGA